>JAOZQB010000115.1:4354-9454 GCA_029932445.1 Bacteroidales bacterium
ACTGTCGGGTATTTTATATTAATAACTGACGTTTCGCACTTTGAAATAATGTTTAATTCAAGAAATTATTACTTTGGGATTGTTGTTATTGTCAAATCTTAACATCTGAAATTCATACAAATACAGTCTAATTTCCAAATTTGATAAAAATGCAGTTTTATGTTTCGCACCTTTGGTGCTTTAAATATTAGGCTTTTTGTTACCCAACCCTGCGGATTGGGTTATTACTTTTCGCACCGTTGGTGCTGTTATATATTTTTTACAGCACCAACGGTGCATAAGATATAAACGTTGGGTGTAGCCCAATGATAGACATAAAAAAACATTCAAAAGCACCAAAGGTGTGAAATATTATCATATATATAATTCCGGAATAATGAATACAATTTACTGATTTTCAGCCACTTAACTACATGTTTATTTCAGTAATAATGATTCAAAATATTGATAATCAAACTATTAACTTCACGAAACGTCAGTTAATAGATAAATACAATCTCTGCTGTTTTGTCAGTAAAAAAATTTCCGCACAATACTTGAAGTAAACATTTGCATCATTTAAAAAACAAAACATGCGAAAATCCCTGAAATCACTTCTTCTTATTATTATTACTTCCTTATCGTCCTACTTCGGATATGCCGATATTGTTGACCCTGCTGTTATTGTCAGTCACATTGACATTCATAAAGATAATGTTATCAGCGAAATAGAAAACAGGAAATCTGAGAAGATTTATTTAAAAGCAGGTAATGAAAAATTCGGTTTAAATCATATTTTAAAGAAACATTCTCGAAATTTTTTCCCGGATTACCGACAAAAAGGCAATCTTTTTCCGGAACTTACAAACGGAAAACAGATTATTAAGGGTATTGAAAATGTTTACAGAAACGGACATGATAATCCGAAAGCATACGGAAACAAAAAAGTGCTTCAGCATACGATTCGTTTAAACGGCAAAAATGACACCTACAGACTTGTTATTAATGAAGATAATGAAGTAATTACATTTTTCAGGTTGAGAAAATCTTGAAATTAATTAATCTCCAAATCCAGCAAAAACTTCTTCTTATCCAAACCGCTTGCGTAACCGGTTAAAGTTCCGTCGGCACCGATTACCCGATGGCAAGGTATAATAATCGCAATTTTATTTGCGGCATTCGCATTTGCCAATGCACGAACGGCTTTCGGTTTACCGATTTTCTTTGCAAGCCCGGAATAAGAAAGTGTTTTACCGTAAGGAATTTGTAACAAACCTTCCCAAACTCTTTTTTGAAATTCGGTTCCGATCTGAAATAAAGGAATATCAAAAGTCTTTCTTTTACCGGCAAAATATTCGTTCATTTCTTTTGTAACTTGTTCCAGAAAGGGATGATTTCCGGGGATAACTTTGCTTTTCAGATATTTTTTTAAACCGGAAATTTGTCTCTCGTATTTTTTTCTGTCCGTAAATTCCAATAACGATAAACCTTTATCCGAAACACAAGCAAGCATCTCTCCGAGCGGTGTTTGTATTTTTCCGGAAATAATCATATTTTGATTGTTCATTTTTAGCTTTTATAATGTAAAAATATGCATTTTATAAAATATTTATCGTAATTCACCTGATAAGTTTTATTTTTACCTGAAATAATAAATCCGTAAAAATGAAAACAATTTTGAGTTTATTCCTTTCAATATTTCTTTTCGGAAATATTTTTTCACAAACGACAGAACAAAACATTCAAGAAATCAGAACACAATTTAAGCTGGTAAACAGTCAGAAAGATTTTAAAAAAGTGTATTTGGAAAATGAAGAATTTACCGATCAAATCCCGAGCGAAGGAGCCGGTTTAGAAGGATTTTACAAAAACGAAACTATATACAAAATAGTTGAAAACGATGCCGTTTCACAAGCCGTTTACACAAATCAATATTATTTGAAAAACAATCAATTAATTTTCGTTTACAGAACCGAAAAATCCATTGTGATGCATGAAGACGGCACATTCAAGGGAGAAATAAATTATGATGAACGTGTTTACTGTAAAAACAGTAAAATTATCCGTCATCTCAAAAAAGGAAAATCCGTTTTAAGCAAAAATCTTGACTTTCAAAAAATGTTTAAAGATTATCTTCCGCTGTTGAACACAAAAATAAAATTCGAAAAACAATACAATTATTTGCAAGGCAGTTGGCGAAATGCGGACAACAAAAATGATTTCTTTGAAATTGAAGGATTGATAAAGCGAGTTTATAATGAAGACGACATCCCTGAACTTTCCCGATTTTGGCTCGAAAACAAATATTTATATGTTCACAATACCGAAACAAAGGAAGATTTTAAATATGAAATCTTGGAACTTTCAGCTGATAAATTGGAAATTCAGGACAGACTAAGCAGAGAAGTTTTTATTTACGGAAAAACGAAAAATTAATTTCTGAGAACCAAACAACAATTAAAATTCGCTGAATTGAATAAACACATTGTTATAATATTATTATTATTTGCTTTTTCTTTGAATTTGCCGGCTCAAATAAATTTAACGCAAACCGTAAGAGGAAAAGTGATTGATGCCGAAGCACAAAGTCCCGTGCCGGGCGTAACTTTGCTGATTGAAAACACCAATCCGCAAATCGTTACGTCAAGCAATGTCGAAGGTGAATTCAGATTGGAAAATGTTCCGGTAGGAAGAATTACGCTTAAAGCTTTGATGTTGTCATACAATCCGGTTGAATTACGAAATTTGGAATTAAAATCCGGCAAAGAACTTATTCTGACGATTGAAATGACCGAAAAAGTAACGGATATTGACGAGGTTATCATAAAAGCCGGTCGAAAAGACAAGCCGAAAAATGAAATGGCAGCTGTCAGTGCACGTTCGTTTACCGTTGAAGAAACCGAACGCTATGCCGGAACGTGGCTTGATCCCGCACGTATGGCAGCCAATTATGCCGGAGTTATGGCAGTGGGTGACCAACGTAACGACATCATTATCAGAGGGAATTCGCCTTTGGGTTTGCTTTGGAAATTGGAGGGTGTAAGCATTCCCAATCCCAATCATTTCGGAACACTCGGAACAACAGGCGGTCCCATCAGCATTTTAAACAATAATCTTTTGGATAATTCCGATTTTTTCACGGGTGCTTTTCCGGCAGAATACGGCAATGCCCTTTCCGGTGTTTTTGATTTAAAAATGCGAAACGGCAACAACGAAAAATATGAATTTACGGCACAAGCCGGAATGAACGGTTTGGAATTCGGCAGTGAAGGCCCGTTCTCAAAGAAATCAAAGAGTTCATATTTAATTAATTATCGTTACTCAACTTTAGCCGTTTTTAAATATTTGGATATTCATTTCGGGGTAAGCGGTGTACCGGAATTTCAGGATTTATCATTTAAAGTAAATGTTCCGACCAAAAAATTCGGCACTTTTAAATTTTTCGGTGTCGGCGGTGTCAGTACTATTGAAGTTTTTTATGAAGATAAGAAAAAAGATGACTGGTCGTTCGGAAGAAACGAATTGAATTTTAAATTCAGTTCCGGAATGGGCGTTACCGGCATTTCACATTTTTATGCCTTCGATAAAAATTCTTATTTAAAAACCGTATTTGCCGTTTCCGGAACAAAATCTTCTGCCCGTGCCGATTCCGCTTTTACGGATGAACTAGCCATCTTTTACGGCGACAATTCTTACGAAGTAAAATATTCGGGAACAACAAAATACACTAAAAAGTTCAATGCGAAAAACACTTTTAATACCGGAATAAATGTTGATCTGTACCAAGTTCAATACAAAGACAGTGCTTTGATGCCCGATTATTCTTACTTCTATCTTTCTGAAGTCAGCGACCAATTGATGACTTTAATCGGTGCTTATTCACAATTCAAACATAAATTCAGCAATGATTTATCTATGGTAAGCGGAGTTTATTTTCAAGATTTTACTTTAAACGGATGCTATTCATTTGAGCCGCGTTTAGGATTAAAATGGCATTTTGCACCTAAGCACAGCATCAGTTTCGGTGCCGGAATTTTAAGCCAAATGCAACCGCGATTATTTTATTTTCGTGAAACAACCGTAAATGACAGCGTTTATTATACGAATAAAAATCTTGGTTTTTCTAAAAGCAACCAGGCGGTTATTTCTTATGATTACTTGATTACCGGAAATTTACGATTAAAGTTTGAAAGCTATTATCAATATCTTTACAAAATCCCGGTTCAGCACAAGCCCTCAACGTTTTCGATGATTAACTACGGAACAACATTTTTTGAGGTCAGAACCGACAGTTTGGAAAATAAGGGAACCGGAGAAAATTACGGAATTGAATTTACCTTTGAAAAATTTTTAAGTAATAATTATTATTTTCTGTTCACCTCATCCTTATTTGAATCGCATTATAAAGGCAGTGACGGCATTCAAAGAAATACAACTTACAACGGAAATTATGTTTTTAACTTTTTAACAGGCTATTCTTTTAAATTAGGAAAATACAATACGCTTAATTTGGATTTTAAAACTGTTTATGCCGGCGGAAAGCATTATATTCCGGTTGATTTGGAGGCATCAGAACGTGCCGGAACGGAAATTCATGATTATTCCCGAGCTTACGAACCGAAATATCCGGATTATTTTCGAATTGACGGCAGAATAGGTTTTAAAATGAACCGCAAAGAGTTTAATACCGAATTTGCCTTTGACCTTCAAAACATTTCCAATCACAAAAATGTATTATTGCAACATTATGACCTTGAAAGCAATTCCGTTATTAACGATTATCAATTGGGACTGTTTTATGTGTTTCTGATTCGGTTTCAGTTTTAAAAAAATCGTAGAGACACGTTGCGCGTGTCTCCATAAAACCAAGCACCTGTCTCAATTAAACATTGTACGTGTCTCAATAAAACGCTGCACATGTCTCAATTTTCACAATCATCGAATAGCTTGTTAATATTCTGAGATTCAGTATGTTATAATAGTCTCGTTTTATATAATCGAGACAGCCGCAAGCTGTCTCTGCGATACAAAAAAACCGCAAACAAAATTTGCGGCTTTTTAACTATTTAGTGTCTGTCTATAAAGTCTAAAACGTTGTTATTTTTATATGACTTTCTTTTT
>JAOZQB010000116.1 GCA_029932445.1 Bacteroidales bacterium
AGTTCTTTAAATTCTTCTTCTCGAAGCTCCTGAACCGCTTCATCTAATATTTTATGATAATTTTCAAAACCGATATCGGCAATAAAACCGCTTTGTTCACCACCGAGCAAATTTCCGGCACCGCGAATATCCAAATCCTGCATAGCAATATTAAATCCGCTCCCGAGTTCCGAAAAGGTTTCAACGGCTCGAAGTCGTTGTCGTGCTTCATCCGTTAAAGTTGAAATCGGCGGTGCCAGAAGATAACAAAATGCTTTTTTATTCGAACGCCCCACCCTGCCCCGTAATTGGTGCAAATCACTCAAACCGAAATTTTGTGCATTATTAATGATGATGGTGTTGGCATTGGGAATATCCAAACCCGATTCAATAATTGTAGTCGCAATGAGCACCCCGTAATCTTCATTAATAAAACCTGTCATTATTTTTTCCAAATCATGCGGTTTCATTCTGCCGTGCATCACAGCCGTTCGCACATGCGGATTTAATCGATTAATCAATGATTCAACTTCATAAATTGTATCAATTCTGTTATGAATAAAAAATACTTGCCCGTTTCTGCGGTATTCATAATCAATTGCATTCTTAATAATCTCTTTATCAAAACGATGAAGTTCGGTATGAATCGGATAACGATTCGGCGGCGGCGTATTTATAATTGATAGATCTCTGGCACCCATCAATGAAAATTGCAAAGTTCGCGGAATTGGCGTAGCAGTTAAAGTCAAAGTATCAACATTAATTTTCAGTGCTTTTAATTTTTCTTTTACGGCAACACCGAATTTTTGCTCCTCATCAATAATCATTAAGCCCAAATCCTTAAATTTAACATCCTTACTGACAATACGATGCGTTCCTATAATAATATCAATTTCTCCGGCAGCCAACTTCTTTAAAGTTTCTTTTTGCTGAGCCGAAGATTTTAAACGGCTTAAATAATCAACCGAACAAGGTAAATCTTTTAATCGCGAAGCGAAGGTTTTAAAATGTTGTAAAGTTAAAACAGTTGTCGGAACAAGTATCGCCACTTGTTTATTATCGGCAACTGCTTTAAATGCAGCTCTGACGGCAATTTCCGTTTTCCCGAAACCCACATCACCGCAAACCAATCTGTCCATCGGAATTTCCGATTCCATATCTTGCTTAACGGCATCCGTTGATTTTCTTTGGTCGGGCGTATCTTCAAAAATAAAAGACGATTCCAGTGCATATTGTAAATAACTGTCGGGGGCAAAAGCAAATCCTTTTTCTTGCTTTCGTTTGGCATACAAGGCAATAAGTTCGCGAGCAATATCTTTAACCCGACTTTTTGTTTTTTTCTTTATGGTTTGCCAAGCCGTCGAACCGAGTTTGTATATTTTCGGTTGCTTGCCTTCTTTTCCTTTATATTTTGATATTTTATGAAGATTATGAATATTAACGAGCAAAATATCATTATCTTTATAAACCAACCTTACAGCTTCCTGCAACTTTCCGCCTACATCAACCGTTTGCAAACCGCCGAAACGCCCGATACCGTGATCGGAATGCACGACAAAATCACCTGCCTGCAAACTGTTAATTTCTTTTAAAGTCAGGGTTTCTTTATTTTTATAATAGCTTGCACCGCGAAGAACAAATTTGTGATACCGCCCGTAAATTTGATGCTCGGTATAGCAATTAATTTTCAAATTTAGGTCTGTAAATCCTTCATTTAAAATTCCGTTGATATGTGAAAAACCATTTTGTAAATAATTTTTCGCATCTTCTTTTCCTACGGCATTTATAATCTCTTCCGAATTCAGAATATCTTTCAGTCGTTCAATTTGTGCATCATTAACAGAAAAAATATAGTTTTCAAAACCGTCTTTTTTATATTGAATTAATTGCTTTGCAAATTGCTCGAAATTTTTATTCAGTTGAACATGCTTTATCGTATCAAATAAGAAAATTTGTTCCGTTTTAAAATACGATTTTTCGGCAAATTCAAGCGTTTTTAAATTTGAAAATAAGTCTGAAGTTTCGGCATAAGAAATCAACTTATTATAATTTTCTGTTTCCGGAATGTGTTTCAGTTTATCAAAGAAAAAAGCAAAATCATCAGACCAAACAGTCGTTTTATCAGACATAAACTTAAAAAAAGAAACCTTATTTTTATTGTCAATTCGTTCGTGAATATCGGGCACAACAGAAACTTTTTCAAATTTTGCTTTTGACAATTGTGTTACGGTATCAAAACTTCTGATACTTTCAATTTCCTCATCAAAAAAATCAATCCGGTAAGGATAATCATTTGAAAATGAGAATATATCAACAATACTTCCGCGTACTGCAAATTGACCGGGTTCAAAAACAAAATCAACTTTTTCGAAACCGTATTCTGCAAGCATTTCTTTAATAAAATCAATCGGTACTTCTTCACCCTTTACCAAATCAAGCGTATTTTTTTTTAAATTTTCTCGATCGGTAACCTTTTCAAACAGGGCTTCAGGATAACTGACGATAATATATGATTTATTTTTCCGTACTTTATCCAGAACTTCCGTTCTTAAAATAATACTTCCGCTGTCGGGCTTACTGACATCCTCTTTTAAAACAGAACGCTTATAAGAAGACGGGAAAAATAAAATATCTTTTCCCGGCAAAAGCTCTTTTAAATCATTTTGAAAATAAGCGGCTTTTTCCTTATCCGTTAAGATAAAAAGATGCGATAAATCAGTTACTTTCATCAATGCAGAAGCAAAGATGCTTTTCGAAGATGCCTGTAATCCTTTTAACAACAAGGGTTGGAAATTTTCTTGCTGTAGTTTTTCTTTTAAATCGGTAAAAGAAGAATGTTTAGAATATATTTCGGAGAAATCGGAAAGTGTCAATGAATGATTGATTGAAAGTTAAAGTTTACAAAGTTAAAACTTTAAATGTTTTATTACATTTAATACACTAAAAATATGAACAAAATTCCCCTGTTAAGAAATAATAAAACTCAACAGGGGAAACAATCAGGTAATTATTAATCAATTATTTTTTTGGATACGGCGGATGTTCGGGAAGTGTTTTTTCTTTGGTTTTTAATTCTTCAAGAATAACTTCTATCGCCTTTTTTAATTGTTGATCGGTTCCGATATATTCTAAATACGGGTCGTTATCGACATAAATATCCGGGTCCACGCCGTGACCTTCCATAATCCATTTTTTTCCTTCTAAATCGTAGCGTGAAAATTCCGGTTTATTTAATGAACCGCCGTCAACAAAAGGCAAAGAGCCTCTGATTCCGACAACACCGCCCCATGTTCTTTTTCCTACCACTTTACCGAGATGACTTGTTTTAAAACGCCAAGTAACAATATCACCGTCAGAAGCCGAAAATTCATCTGAAAGCATCACTAAAGGACCGTTCATAGACCCTCCGGGGTTCACACTCGGTTGTCCGTTTCGTGCAATATTTATTTGATTTGCAACACGACGTAAACGTTCAATAATAATAGGAGAAACAAATCCGCCTCCGTTACCTCGAACATCTATAACAAGTGCTTTTTTTGATAATTGCGGATAATAATATTTAACAAACTCGTTTAATCCGTCAACACCCATATCAGGAATATGAACATATCCTACTTTTCCGTTCGTTGCTTCATTTACTTTTCGGATATTATTTTCTACCCATTGCAAATAATAGAGCGATGCTTCATCCTCAATAGGAACAACTGTTGATTCCCGGCTGCCTGTGATTGATGCTTTGTCATTCAGTTTAATTTGAACTTGCTTCCCGGCTTTATTCAACAATAATTTATAAATATTTTGAACTGTTTTTGTCGAGATTCCGTCAATTGCCAAAATGTAATCTCCTTCGTGAGCATTTACCCCAATTTTGGTTAAGGGAGATACAATATTTCCTGTCCAATTTTGGCCTTTCAGAATTTTTTTAATTTTAAAAAAACCGCTTTCTGTATCTTTTTCGATAACCGCTCCGAGTAAACCGGTCTTTATTTTTGAAACTTTAGGCCGGTCACCACCACCGGTATATGCATGCCCGACATTCAATTCACCAATTAATTCACCTATAACATAAGTTAAATCATTTCTCTGTTTTGCATAGGGAACTAATTGAGCATATCTGTCATGTAGTGCCTTCCAATCGGTTCCGTGCATATTCGGGGCATAAAAAAACTCTCGCATTTGATACCACGCTTCATCATAAATTTGTTTCCACTCTTTTTGCTTATCAACCATAACCTGCATTCCGGAAAGATTTAGTTTTTCTTTAAGCGTAATTTTTGAATTCGGTAAAGAAATTATAGCATAAGCTCTGTCTTTTGAAACAAGCATTTTTTTACCGTCAGCGGAAATTTCATATCCGTTAATATTGCCTAAATCAATTTGTTTTCTCTTTGTAAAATCATAAACAAAGAATTTTACTTTTTCATCCTTTTTACCCATGCGTTGATAAAATATTTTTTTACCGACGGATGTTAAATTAAAATACTGTGAAGCCGAAACAGGCAGTTTTTCAATTCTGTCAAGAATACCGTCAAAGTCATATTTTACGGATATTTTAGAACTTACTGTTTTTTTATCTTTCTTTTTTTCAGATGTTTTGTTTATTGATATATCTTCAATTTTCACTTCATCGCTTTTGGGAGCAAATAATGAAGGAATACTTTTATTTAAAGTAACATAATAAATTCCGGTCATATAATTATAAGCAGCATCCAATTCCAACCAACTGAAGGTCGGACTGAAATTTCTGTTAGACGTAAAAAATAAATATTTGCCGTCGGCAGAAAAAACCGGACTGCCGGAATTATATCGATTATCAGTGATTGTAAATGATTTTTTTTGTTCGGTTGAATAAACAAAAATTTGAGAAAATTGATTTTCGCCGGTTTTGGAATATGTAATCCACTTACTGTCCGGTGACCATGCATAACTGTGCATTTCGTTATAAGGACATTGGTCAACTTCCGAAATTATGCCTGATTTAATATCAACATAACGTAATCTCTGTTTTCTGTCTGCCCAAAGTAATTTCTTGCTGTCGGGCGACCAATACTCCTGATAATTATAAGTGTCTCCGCCTTTTGTTACTTGTTTCGGCGGATTTTTTCCGGCTTGATCGATGATAAACAATTCATTTTCACCGGTTTTATCTGAAATAAATGCAATATTCTTACCGTCCGGTGACCATTTAGAATTACGTTCATGAACGCTTGAAGTTTTTGTCAAATTCCTAATTTCACCATATTTGGCAGGAACCGTAAAAACATCACCGTGAGCACCGAATAATGCACGTTTTCCGTCAGGAGAAATCTCAAAATTTGTAATTTCTTTACTTACATCTTTTAATTGGGGACGAGCCGAAACAAAATCTTCGGCTATGATAATTTTAACTTTTTGAATTTTTTCAGTTGCTAAATAAAATTTATAAATATACCCGCCGTTTTCAAAAACAATCGCTTTATCACCAAGTGACGGAAATTTTATATCAAAATCTTTGTAATCACTAAGTCTCTTTGTTTCTTTAGAATTGGTATCATATACATACAAATTCATTCTTTTATTTTCATCCCTGTCTGACAAAAAGTAGATTTTATCACCATGCCACATAGGAATAATATCTTGAGCCGGATTATTTGTAACATTTATAGTTTTATGGGTTTTAAAATCAAAAATCCAAATATCATCAGCCATACCGCCTCGATAGCGTTTCCATGTTCTGAATTCTCTGAAAACTCTGTTAAAGGCAATTTTTTGATCATCAGGTGAATAAGAACAAAAACCTCCGCGAGGTAAAGGTAACTCCTGCGGCATATCTCCCTTAACGGAAACCGTATAAAGTGAACCGTTAAAACTGTTATAGGATTTCATTCGACTGCGAAAAACAATATTTTTATTGTCGTGTTTCCAACCCATTACAATATTATTAGGACCCATTCTGTCTGCAATATCATCACGATGCAGAGTCGCCGTATAAGTCAATCTTTTAGGAACACCTCCCATTGCATTCATTAAATACACTTCGGTATTTCCGTCATATTGAGCAGTAAAAGCAAGTTTTTTACCGTCCGGTGAAAACCGAGCAAACATTTCATAACCGATACTTCCGGTTAATTTGCGAGCGACTCCGCCGTTTGAATCAACGGTATATAAATCACCGGCATAGGTGAAAACCAATTGATTATCATAAATAGCAGGGAATCGAAGTAATCGTGCCTCATTTTGGGCAAAACTCATCATTTGAACAGAAAAAACTGTTAAAATCAATAACATTATTTTCTTCCTCATAATTTTTGGATTAATTATTATTGTTTGAATTTGTTAAAATCAAAAGTATAAATATTATTTTGATTTATAGGCAAATAATCTTTTATCAAATATTAACAACTGAAATAATTTGTCGAACGACACTTTTTTAATTATTTAATCATATCGCAGATGTTTAACAGATTGACCGTTATTTTTTATTTCATGAAGAGATTTCACTCCTATTTCAAGATGTTGAATAACGAATTCAGAAGTAATTAATGAATCACTTTCGGAAGTTTTAACACCGGAAGAAATCATTGGTTGATCGGAAACCAACAATAAAGCACCCGAAGGAATTTCATTTGCAAAACCAACCGTAAAAATCGTTGCAGTTTCCATATCAATAGCCATGGCACGTGTTTTTTGCAAATATCTTTTGAAGCGTTCATCATATTCCCAAACCCGTTTATTTGTTGTAAAAACAGTTCCTGTCCAATATTCACGTTCTTCTTTCACAATTACGGAAGATACGGCTCTTTGTAAATTAAATGCAGGTAAAGCCGGCACCTCTACAGGAAGATAATCATCAGAAGTCCCTTCACTTCGGATAGCAGCAATCGGAAGTATTAAATCACCCAATTTATTTTTCTTTTTAAGCCCTCCGCATTTTCCGAGGAACAAAACAGCTTTTACATCAACGGCACTCAATAAATCCATAACAGTAGCAGCATTCGGACTTCCAATTCCGAAATTAATTAATGTAATTCCTTCGGCAGAAACAGAAGGCATCGGTTTATCTTTACCTAAAATCGGCACTTTGTATTTTTCAGAAAACAGTTCAAGATAATATCCGAAATTTGTAAGCAATATGTATTCCGAGAAATCTTCAAGTGCTCTGCCTGTATAGCGCGGTAACCAATTTTCGGTTATCTCTCGTTTTGTTTTCATAATTTTAGATTATTAGCTGAATTTAAATATTCTCATTCATTTTCAATAAACAATTTTTTAAACTGTCTTTCCAAAAAGGAATTTTAATGCCAAATGTTTCTTTAATCTTTGATTTGTCAAGCAAACTGTATTTCGGACGTTTAGCGATTGTAGGATATGATTCTGAAAGAACCGGATTTACCTTGCAATTTAATTTTGAAACAGTCATAATTTCGCTTGCAAATTCAGACCAAGAACAGTAACCTTCATTTGAAAAATGATAAACTCCGGAAAGATTTTTTTCGGAAGTGTTAAATGTTTGAAGAGCAATTTCCAAAACTGTTACAGCTAAATCAGCAGCATAAGTCGGTGAACCGATTTGGTCGTAAACAACATTTATTTCATCTTCCTCTTTTCCGAGACGAAGCATGGTTTTTACAAAATTTTGCCCGAAAGACGAATACAACCATGATGTTCTGATAATAAAATATCTATAAGCATTTTTTGCAAATTCTTCACCTTTTAATTTTGTAATACCGTAAACGGATTGCGGATGTGTTTCAGCATCTTCGGTATACTGAATATTACTCTCACCGTCAAATACATAATCAGTTGAAATATGAATAAGCGGAAGTTGATATTGACAGGAAATTTCTGCTAAATTCTTAACGGCATTTGCATTGATATTTTGTGCATTTATTGTATCATTTTCAGCTTTATCAACATTGGTATATGCCGCACAATTAATGATATAATCAAATTTATTATCAGAATAGAAATTTTGAATATCAGAAAATTTTGTAATATCTAATTCGTCAATATCCGTAAAAATAAAATCAAAATTTAAATAATTCGAAACAATCATTCTGATTTCATTTCCGAGTTGTCCGTTAGCACCGGTTACTAATATTTTTGGCATTAAGTAATTATTGAAATTCTTTAATATCAGGTTCTTGGTCTCCGTATTTTTTCATAAACTCTTCAGTTTTAGTTACCATATTCCGAGAGCCGACAAAAAATGGTACTCTTTGGTGCAATGATTCAGCTTTCATATCCATAATCCGGTTTCCTCTTCCGTCTGTTGCTTTACCGCCGGCTTGCTCAATAATAAATGCTATCGGATTGCATTCGTATAATAATCTTAACTTACCTGAAGGATATCCGGCTGTTTTAGGATAAAGAAAAATTCCGCCTTTCAATAAATTTCGATGAAAATCAGCCACTAAAGAACCAATATATCTGGAAGTATATGGCCTTCCGGTCGGAACATCTTTTTCCTGGCAATATTTAATGTATTTTTTCACACCTTCAGGAAACTTTATATAATTACCTTCATTAATTGAATAAATTGTGCCGATATGAGGTGTTAACACATCTCTGTGAGATAAGCAAAACTCACCTATAGAAGGATCAAGCGTAAACCCGTTTACCCCTCTGCCGGTAGTATAAACCATCATGGTTGATGATCCGTAAATAATATATCCTGCTGCAACTTGTTTCGTTCCTTCCTGCAAGAAATCGTCCATACTTGCCTTATGACCAATCGGTGATACTCTTCTGAATATTGAAAAAATTGTTCCTATTGAAACATTTACATCAATATTTGAGGACCCGTCCAAAGGATCCATTGAAACAATATATTTTCCTTGTCGCGGTAAATCTTCATCAAAAGTAACAATATTCTGATTTTCCTCGGATGCAATTCCGCAACATTCACCACTGGCTTTCAAAGAAGCAATAAATTTCTCATCAGCATAAATATCTAACTTTTTTTGATGTTCACCTTGCACATTATCTGTTCCTGCATCTCCGAGAATATCAACCAAGCCGGCTTTATTAACTTCTCTGTTTACGACTTTTGCAGCCACTCCGATATGAGTTAACAAACGAGAAAGTTCGCCTTTTGCATAAGGAAAATCCGATTGTCTTTCAATTATAAATTCATTTAAAGTTGTAACTGACATTATTTTGATTTTTAAGGAAATAAAAACAAAAGTAAAAAAATTTAGTCATTTTCTTATATTTTTACCATTTTTGACATTTGAAATCAGACATAAAATAATGAAAGTTTTTAAAATCGGCGGCGGTGTTCTTAAAACAAGTGAAGATGCTTTTCAATTATTGAATGTATTAAATCGATATAAAGGAGAAAAATTGATAATTGTCATATCGGCATTGAATAAAATCACTTCAAAATTTGAGAAATTATTAAATACATACTTTTTTGAAAACAGGTTTGATAAGGAAATTTTTCATACAATAAAATCATATCATATCAATTTCGC
>JAOZQB010000117.1 GCA_029932445.1 Bacteroidales bacterium
ATTTACTTTTAACTTTATAAATTTTTCACTTTATAAACTTTTTACTTTATGAACTTTTTACTTTCAAACTCTCTAACAACCGCCTTCTTCTTCTTTTTTAACTTTCTTTTTTACAATCGGAGCAGGAGCTGCTGAACTTGATGAAGAATTTGCACCGGAACCGCCTGCTGTATTGTTTATTACTTTTTTAAAATCATATTTTGCTTTTTCGGCAGAATAATCTCCGAGCATGGGAGAATATTCATCAATAATATGCTCGGTTACATAATCATATCCTCCGGCAAGTACATAATTATTTTTATATCCCAATTGTGTTAAAATCATCCACGGACCGCAAGCTCCGCATTGGTCAGAATAATACAAAACATTTATTTTCTTATCCTGATTAACGATATCTTTATATTCTTTATTTAATATTTTTGATAAAGGAATATTAATTGCTCCGGGCAAATGTCCGACCTGAAAATCGTGTGCCGAACGTAAATCAATAAACTGATATAAAGAATCTTGATTATGATAAATGTCAAAAAACTTATCATAACGAATAATATAATCGTGTTGCAAAGTTTTCACAAGCATTTTTTCCGTATCTGTTCGATAATGATGTTTCGGCTTTTCCGTTGTTAATAAACCGAAAATTACAATTACGATAAAAGCGATACCGATAATCGGTAATTTTTTTGATATTTTTTTGCTTCCTAATATTTTATATTCCATTTTTATAGTGTTTTTTTATTAACAACCGCCTTCTTCTTCTTTCTTTCCGCCTTTTTTCTTAATAATCGGAGCAGGCGTATTATCCTCAGCCGGAACTGATGAAACAGAACCTCCGCCGAAAAACATGCTTGCGGCACGCCTGAAGTTATATAAATAAAATTCTTCTTGAGATGCCGTTTGCAAGGGTCTTTGCGGTTGAATCACGGTTTCAATCCAACGATTTAATCCGCCTTTCATCACATAGTTATTTTTAAAATTTAATCGCCGCAGCAGTATCCATGCTTGATTTGCATACACTGTTCCGTTTGAATAAAATACATTTGTTTTTACATCTTGATTTAAAATGTCTTCATATTCATAATTTCCTTTTTCATCCTTATTTAAAATACTGTCCAAAGGAATATTAACCGCTCCTTTTAAATGAAATTTTTGAAAATTATCAGCACTTCTTACATCAATAAGTTGCAAATAAGCATCTCCGTAAATTAGTTTTTCTGCAACTTCGTCCGTTGTCATATAGCGTGTATTGTCATTTATTTCTTGAAGAAGTTGTTCCGGTTTCAATTGTTTTGATGCGTGTTTTTCAGGCAAAAGGACTAACAATAATGCCAACCCTATAAGCACAAATGCCATGAAAATATACCGCTTTTTGATAATCCGTGTATTACTCATTTTTTATAATTTTAGCATTAATATTTTTTAGACTTTTGAGATACTCGTTGTTGAATATATGCTGTTGCAACAAAAGCAAAAATTGCAAATACAACAAACAAGAGCAGAAATACTTCACGATTCATTCCCAAAGATTCATAAATTTTAATCGGTCCTTGATTTCCTGATTTATAAAATTTCTCATAAAAGGGGTAAAATGCATCAAAAATTACGACACCGATAATAAAGCCGCCGAGAAATAACATGGCATCAATTTTTCCGATAGCTGAAGCACAAGCACTTGTTCCCGGACAAAAGCCGCCGATTACAAATCCGAAGCCCATAATAGCTCCTCCCAATATTGCCGAACCGGTATAAAAACGATTAACCCATATTGCAGATAAATCAATCCATCCGAAATATTCAAAAAATAATAAACCGACTGCTGCTGTTATTGCTGCCGAAAAAAAGACTTGCAACACAACAAAATCGTAACCGTAAAATACACCGGCAAGTTTTCGTGAAGATGAAAAACCGGCACTTTCGAGAAGATATCCGAAAGCAATTCCTATAACAAGCGCAATGACAAAACTCCATTCGTCCGATGCTGTAAATAATGGTCCCATATCTTATTTTTTATACTGTTCTTAATTATTATATCCAAAGTTTTCTGAAAAACCAAGCAATCACATATCCTGTCCCGAAAATCATACCGACAACGACAAAACCCGATGTCGCCAAAACCGATAAAGCATCCAAGCCGGCACCGCTGGTGCAACCACGACCGAATGCCGAACCTATTCCGAAAAGTGCACCGCCTATTACGGCAGCAATTGCCCTTTTTCGAGAGCTTATTTTAGGAGAATGTTCCAATTTTAATTTTAATCTTCTGTTAATTGCACCGGATAAAAATCCGCCGATAAAAACACCGACAATCATATAAACTAAACGGTTTTTTAAAGGGTCTTTTCCGTCTTTTACATAATGTTTAAAAGCTGATTTTTCACTTTCAACATGAGAAGGAATAACAATTTGTTCAACTTTTGCAACGCCTCTTTTAAATGCACCGCTGGCACCTAATCCTTCGCGCGTAAAATAAAAGGATAATAAAATGACTATTCCGAGAAGAACACCGGCTAAATACGGGTTCATGTATTTTTTAGGCGGTTTTTGTAATTTAACTTCTTCCATTTTTATATATTTTATCTTATTAATATAAATATCTGATAACTTGTCCGGCATCAACCATAATGAAACGGAACATCATACCGCCCCATAGAATTAAGATACCGGGTACAATTACAGGAATTTTAAATTTCAATAATTCCAATGCTTCAAGTATTCCGGGGATAATTAATCCGAGAATGATGACATTCAACCAAAAAGTTACGGTATAATCACCACCCAAGAAATGTTGAGCCGCTTCTACTTTAACTTCCGAACTTGCCAAAAAGCCCATAAACATATGGGTTATAAAAAATAACTCTATAACAATTAAAAGTAAATCAATTCTGCTGTATGCTAATTTTTCAATATGATTTTTTGTCATAATCATCAGCAATGCAGCTCCTGTTGATAAGCCTGAAGTTAAAAACAAGGGTCCGAGTATGGCAGAATTCCATAGCGGACGAGCATTAAATGCCGACAACAAAATGCCTGTATAAACACCGAGAATTACGGCTAATACAACCATTACCCATGCCCACGCTTTGCGTTTATCTTGAGCATATTTTTCAAATTTTTGCAACCAATTGAATTTCCAATCCCACGAATTCGTATCTTTTTCAACAATTACAATTTTCAGCAATTTTCGCATAAAACCGATTTTACATCCGAATTTAGGAAATGCTTCTTTCAAATAACTGCCGATCCAAACTGCCGAAACAACAGAAGTAAGTAATAAAACCCATGCACCCCATGACATCGGAGAATCAAAACGAATGGTTGTATATAATTGCCAAAAATAAGCGGGATGTTTCAAGTCCAGAAGTAAAGCACCCAAGCCGATTATTATTGCTCCTAACGCTACAATCGGACCGTATTTTACGGTAGTTTGATATTTCGATTCTTTTCCGGTAATAATAAAATAGCCGGCAAAAAACAGTAATCCTGCAGCAAGCCCGCCAAGAAACAGATACAGAGGGATTTGCCAATGCCACGCATTTAAATACGGATCAATTAAAGGATTCATTCTTCCGCTGGTAATAAGTTCTTCTCTCATTTTATTAAGTATAAAATTATAAAGTTCTTTATGAAACAATTTAGTTTTTCAAAATAGCTTTTTCGTTTAATTTAATCTAAATTAAATAAAAAATTTGCGGTTTGGTTCCTGCTTCGGGTGCCAGAACTTTTGTTTTTCTTGTTGCAACTTTTTTAGAAACTTCGCTGTTCGGATCGTCCAAATCACCAAAATACATACAATGTGTCGGACAGACAGAAACACATGCCGGATCTTGACCGTTTTTTACACGATGATCGCAAAATGTGCATTTATCAACATATCCGTCAGGGTGAAAATATCGTGCATCGTAAGGGCAAGATTCGATACAAGCTCCGCAACCGATACATTCTTCATGTGTAACTTTTACGATTCCGCCTTCTGTCACATGACTTGCACCCGTCGGACAAGTTCTTACACAAGGTGTATTGTCACAATGATTACACCGTTCCGAACGGATCTCCATTGCCAAGTCGGGATACGTTCCTTCAACAGTTTCTGCAATCCAATCACGTGAATAACCGTGCGGAACATTATTTTCCGTTTGACATGCAACGACACAATCGCTGCATCCGACACACTTTTTAGTGTCTATTGCCATTCCGTATCTCATAATTTTTTATTTATACGTTTTCCCTTTTCGGGATAATTATTGTTGAATTAAACTGTTGCTTCTTTTTTTTCAGGTTCTTCCAAAATAAAAGTTACAAAATTTCCTCTCATTCCTGTTCCGCCTGAAATTTTATCGTTCATTACATTTGTAATCATTTCGGTATCATTCATCCCTTTTCCTTGTGAGCGTTTTAAACCCATTCCTTTATTATTATGACCGAAACCGTGAACAACATAAACAGCATCCGAACGAATTCTTTCCGTTACTCGTACTTTAACGGGAAATGTAGAAACAATACCGTCTTGATTTTCGAGCCAAACTTCTTTTCCGTTTTTCAAACCCCAATCTTTTGCCACTTTCGGATTGACCCAAACACTGTTTTCATCCATTAAATCAGCCAAATACGGGTTATTTACGGTTTTGCCGAATGTATGCATCGGTGCTCTTCCGTATATAAATCTGTAAAATCCCGAAGCCGGTTGAGGATGTTTGGTATAAACAGGCATCGCATCATAACCTTCCTCTGCTAATGCTGTTGAATATAATTCAATTTTGCCTGTATTTGTACCGAATTCAAGTTCTTCCCCGTCTCTGTAATATAAATCATCGTAGGTTCTGTCAAAAGTTTTAACACCGACTTTTTTCATTTCTTCCAATGATGAACCAATTTTTTTCAGTTGCCAATCAAGTTCTTCTTCAATATTTTCAAATTTGAAAAATTCATGAAGACCGAGACGTTCTCCGAGTTGTTTTGCAATCCACCAACCGGGTTTAGAATCATACAACGGTTTTGTTGCAGGTGCTCTTAAGGCGATTGACGGTTTTCTGTGTTTTAAAGACCTTAACATATCATATCTTTCAAGATAAGTTGCTTCCGGTAAAACCACATCTGCCCAACCGGTGATTTCCATCGGCATTGTATCAATTACGGCAATAAATTCAAGATGTTTAATTGCTTCAAGTGTATTATTGATATCCGGTAAAGAGGATAATAAGTTTGTTCCGTAAACCAACCATGCTTTAAAACTGCATGTATCCTCCGGTCTGACCATTTGATTCGGAATAGTTGCTTCGCAAACACCTGACGAAATAACTTCATGAACAAGTTTATAACTTCCGGGGAATGCATCTCTCCATGTTCTTTTCGGTTTGGGATACGGCGGATGCGGGAATTTCGGTATTTTAAATTTTTCGGCAATATAAAAACCGCCTCTTCTTCCGTAGGAACCGAGAAGTGCATTAAGAATAGCTATGGCACGACTTCTTTGAGTGTCATCACCGTACCATGTTACATGGCGTCCCGGATGAACAATAACTGCAGGAGAAGCAGCCCCCATTTCATAAGCAGCTTCTCTTATTTTATTCGGATCTAATCCGGTTTCTGTTGCCGCCCATTCGGGGGTAAAATTCTTTACGTGATTTTTTAATAAATCAAACCCGTAGGTATATTTTTCAACATATTTTTTGTCGTACAATTCATCATTTATAATAACATTAATCCAAGATAACAGCAATGCCATATCTGTAGCAGGTTTTATAGGCAGCCAAATTTTCGATTTGCTTGCCGCTGTTGAAAATCTCGGGTCAACCGTAATGATTGTTGCTCCGTTGTCAATCGCTTGTGACATTTCCTGAACCTGTCCGTTATGCATGTTTTCACCAATATGTGAACCAATAAGCACCATGCATTTTGTGTTTCGAATATCTAAGGGTTCAGGTGATCCTACACTTTCACCGAAAGTTGCATCAAAACCGACTTCACGCGGACCGCGACATTGTGCATAAGAAGGGGCAGCTATATTTGTAGAGCCGAATGCTTTTAACATATGAGCAAAATGAGACGTTCCGGAACCGTGCGAAAATAATGCAACACATTCGGGACCGTGTTCTTTTTTGATTCTGTCCATATTCTCAGCAATCAAATCAAGAGCTTCTTCCCAGCTTGCTTCTTCAAAATAATCTGATTCACCGCGTTTTCCTTTTCTTCTGATCAGGGGTTTCTTTAAGCGCTCTTTATCATAATACATTCCGAGACCGCCGGTTCCTCTCGGACAAAGACGACCGTTACTTTGTTGATCTTCTTCATTACCGATTAATTTAACAATCTTACCTTTTTTATCCGTATAGGTCCATGCAGCACATTTCCAAAAACAAACTTCACAATATGTGGCTGTTCTTTTCAGTTTTGAATCATCAAGAACATCCGAATCTTCTTTTAGAAAGCCGGGTACCCAATTTAATAAAGGAGATGTAGCAATAACCAAGCCTCCGGCACCCATCGAACCAATTTTGATAAAATCACGTCTTGTTGTTTTCATTTTTATCACTTTTAAATATGATTTATATCACATTAAATTTTAACCAAAATTAAATATTTTTATTATAAAACACATCATCCGGACATCCGGATAAACATATATAAAGATGTTTAAGAAAATATTGCATTTTTATTTTGTTGGCTCACTGTTAATTACACCCTTATTTAGAACCGTTATAAAATATGTAGTGTGTTGCAAAACAGTTATTTCTGTTAACTTCAAAACGATATATTACTACTTTTGTTCGAAATTTAACTTATAAATATATTCACATATGAAGCATTTTAAATCTAAAAATGATTTTTTTAAATTATTGGCAACCTTTACCTTTATTATGTTGCCTTGGTTGTTTGCCTTATTATATAATGTATATTACAAAAAAGACAATTCTCAGGCGAAGATAATTGTCCAAAATTACACAACAGATACAATATCCGGTGCAGACCACAGTAAATTTCTTGAATTACAAAAAGATTTTAAAAGCCCTCAGGAAGTTACGGAAGCATGTCTTTCCTGTCATAATAACCGAGGGGAAGAATTTATGCATACCGAACATTTTCAATGGCTGAAAAAAGACAGTATTCCCGGAAGAGGTATTTTTGAAATGGGTAAAAAAAACATTCTGAACAATTTTTGTATCGGTGTTAATTCAAACGAACAATTATGTTCAATGTGTCATGCAGGTTACGGATACGGAAATAAAGATTTTGATTTCACTAACAAAAAGAATGAAGATTGCTTAGTTTGCCATGATAATACCGGAACTTATAAGAAATCAAATCCTTGCAAAGGTCCGAATTTACCCGGTGCCGGAAATCCTTCTCCGAAAGTTAATTTATCGGCAGTTGCACAACATGTCGGTTTTCCGAAACGAAATAATTGTATTTCTTGTCACGGTGTAGGCGGCGGCGGAAACAATGTAAAACACGGAGATTTAGAAATGGTATTAAATAAATGCACACGAGATATTGATGTGCATATGGCTTCTGCCGATACATCAAAAGATGTAAAAGATAATAATATGAGCTGTCAAGAATGCCATAAAACATCCGGTCATAATATCAAAGGTTCTTTGGCAATGGTTTCATCATCTCCGAAAAACGGTGCTTCGTGTACTGATTGTCATTCAGAAAAACCTCACACCGATAAATTATTAAATAGCCACTTCCGACAAGTTGCCTGTCAAACTTGCCATATTCCGACTTATGCAAAAGTAAATCCGACAAAAATATATTGGGATTGGTCATCGGCAGGAAAAATAAAAGACGGTAAACCGCTTCATTATGAAAAAGAAATCAATGCAAATGATACAATTTGTACATCAGGAGATTATATTTTAGCAAAAGATTTACCGAATTTAAAATCAAGAGATAATTTCGACAATGTAAAATTGGAATACGATGCAAAACACGGAACAGCTGTTTTAGCAAATAATTTAAAACCCGAATATATTTGGTCAAACGGCTATTATAATCATCAATTTATTTCGGATAAAATTAATGACACCATTCATCCTTTATCTCTGAACAAACCTTTCGGATCGTATGCTGACAATCTGAATCCTTCGGATCCGAATCATCCTTCTAAAATTATTCCCGTAAAAATAATGAGAGGTAAGCAAATTTATGATAAAGGAAACATGAATTTAATTCAACCGAAATTAGCCGGAAAAATTAAAGGAACAGGTTCTTATTGGGTTGATTTTGATTGGAAAGCATCAGCAACCGAGGGCATGAAATATTTGAATCTGCCTTACAGCGGAAAATATTCATTTACAGAAACTGAAAGTATTTGGCCGATAAATCATATGGTTTCACCGAAAGAAAAAAGTTTAAGTTGTACCGAATGCCATTCGCACAACAGCAGATTAGCCGGACTTACAGATTTTTATTTACCCGGAAGAGATCGATCAAAAATCGTTGATGACGGCGGTATTATTTTGATTATTTTGGCTTTCATAGCTATTCTTATACATACAACTATCCGTATCTTAAGCAAAAAGAAAATAAAACATTCATAAATTGATTTATTATTTTAAATAAAATTATCGTGAAAAAACAAACATATATTTACAAAAGTTTTGAAAGATTTTGGCATTGGTCACAAGCATTATTGATTTTTTTCTTAATGTTGACCGGTTTTGAAATACACAGTTCATATAAACTTATGGGATTTCAAAATGCCGTTAAATGGCACAATATGGCTGCATGGGCATTTCTGGTCTTAATTATATTTGCAATTTTTTGGCATTTCGTTACCGGTGAATGGAAACAATATATTCCGACTTCAAAATTTGTCAAAGAACAATTCAGTTATTATATATCAGGCATTTTTAAAGGTGCTCCTCACCCGACAAAAAAAACCAGATACAATAAATTAAACCCGTTACAACGATTAATTTATCTGGGTCTGAAATTATTGGTTATCCCCGTTCAAGTTCTTACCGGATTTTTATACATGTATTATATATATCCGAATAATCCGATTCATGAGCCGAGTATGGGGACAATTGCAATAATTCATACCGTCGGAGCATTTGTTTTAATTATGTTTGTAATAGCTCACGTTTATTTGACAACAACCGGAGATAAAGTTTTTACAAGTATAAAAGCCATGCTTACCGGATGGGAAGTTGTTGATATTGATGAAAAAGAAGAACATATCAAACATATGCAAAATGCTGTTGACAAGAGTGTTGCGGGCTATTACAGATTAGACAAAAAGGGAATATTTGTTGATGTCAATAAAGCATGGCTTAAAATGTTCGGTTACAATAATCCTGAAGAAGTTCTCGGAAAACATTATTCAATTGCACGGGAAGAAAAATATATGAAACGCCTTGA
>JAOZQB010000005.1 GCA_029932445.1 Bacteroidales bacterium
GTTATAATGATGAACATTTAAGTGAAGAACTTTTCGGAAAGAAAGATAAAATTAAGGAATTAGTCGACCAATATTTACATTGCATGTAAAAAAATGCAGAGACAGCTTGCGGCTGTCTCTTTTTATTTAATAGTTATCCGAACTTTTAAAATTTAAATAATTGAGTACGCTCCGAAAGATTAAAAAATTATAATTTAGTCATCCTATAAATTTGTAATTAGCTGACTATCAAGATAAATGAATATCAACATTTTGCAAAATCATTCATCGGATGACTTTTCAGAGTGGACTCAATAATTAATATTATTTAATCAAAATTACATTATTTCAATCAAGCCCTCAATAATTTTTGTCATTTTTGGTTCAACCTGTCCGGCAACATCCTGAACTTCTTCATGAGTTGTTTCTTCATCCGAATTTTCCTTATCACTGACATTCGTAATTACCGACATACCGAAAATTTTCATTCCTTGATGATGTGCTGCAATAACTTCCGGAACAGTTGACATTCCGGTTGCATCAGCACCGAAAATTCTGAACATACGATATTCGGCAGGAGTTTCCAAAGTGGGACCTGAACTGCCTATATATACACCTTTTTGAATTGAAATATTATTCTTTTTTGCAATGTTTTCAGCAATTTTAACAAATTTTTCATTATAAACTTTGCTCATATCAGGAAAACGTGTTCCGAGTTCATCAAAATTTTTGCCTCTTAAAGGATGTTCAGGAAAAAAATTGATATGGTCGGTAATAATCATTAAGTCACCTTGATTGAATTTCGGATTTAATCCGCCTGCTGCATTTGATACAATTAAATTTTTTACTCCCAGAAAATGCATTACTCTCACGGGGAAAGTAACTTCTTTCATTCCGTATCCTTCATAAAAATGAAATCGACCTTGCATGGCAACAACATTTTTTCCGGCAAGTGTACCGAAAACTAATTGTCCCGAATGTCCTTCAACGGTTGAAACCGGAAAATTCGGAATATCTTGATATTTAATTTTTATTGAATTTTCAATTTTATTTCCTAATCCTCCTAATCCGCTCCCTAAAATTATGGCAACTTCAGGTTGATTTGTAATTTTCGTTTTTAAGAAATCAGCTGTTTGTTTTATTTTTCCTAACATTATATATATTTTTTTCTGTTATAATCCGTAAAAATAAGAATATATTAGTTTGAAACAAACGGAATATTTAAACTATTCTTAAAATGAGCCTATTTTTTGTAATTTTGTAAATTAATTTAACAGTGAATAATTCTTTGATAATGCAAAAAGTTAAAAAATATCAACCGAAAAATCATGTAAGAATAGTAACTGCTGCATCACTTTTCGACGGACATGATGCTGCTATAAATGTGATGCGCAGAATTATTCAGTCGACCGGTGCGGAAGTTATCCATTTGGGACACAACCGCTCAGTGCAAGAAATCGTTGATTGTGCCGTACAAGAAGATGTTCAGGCAATTGCTATTACTTCGTATCAAGGCGGGCATATTGAGTTTTTTAAGTACATGAAGGATTTATTGGAAGAAAAAGGTCGACCCCGGATAAAAATTTTCGGCGGCGGCGGCGGAGTAATTCTTCCCGAAGAAATCAAGGAACTTCACGAATACGGCATAACTCGCATCTATTCGCCCGATGACGGACGGGAAATGGGTTTGCAGGGAATGATTAACGACCTTATGGAAAAGTCTGATTTTCCGGTTGTTGCCGATGAAATTCATGAAATAGAAAAAATTCAAAACAAAGACATAAATTCCATTGCAAGACTTATTACCGTTGCCGAGTGTTGTAATGAAAACGTATCAAAGGATTTAAAAAAAATCAAAGAAATTGCCAAAACCAAAAAAACTCCCGTTTTGGGAATAACAGGCACAGGCGGTTCCGGAAAATCATCGCTTGTTGACGAGTTGGTTCGCAGATATCTTGATGATTTTAATGATAAAACAATTGCCATAATTTCCGTTGACCCATCGAAACGCAAAACCGGCGGGGCTTTGCTCGGCGACCGTATTCGTATGAACAGCATTAATAATGAGCGGGTTTATATGCGTTCTTTGGCAACTCGGCAGGCAAATCTTTCGCTTTCGCCTTATGTGCATGATGCCGTGGATATTGTAAAAGCTGCAGGCTACGACCTTGTTATTTTGGAAACTTCCGGAATAGGGCAGTCCGACACTGAAATTACCGATCAAAGTGATGTTGCAATGTATGTGATGACACCCGAATACGGTGCTGCAACACAATTGGAAAAGATTGATATGCTGGACTTTGCAGATATTATTGCTGTAAATAAATTCGATAAACGAGGGGCATTAGATGCATTGCGAGACGTAAAAAAACAATATCAAAGAAATCATGAAATTTTTGATAAAGAAGTTGATGAAATGCCGGTTTACGGAACTGTTGCTTCGCAATTTAATGACAGCGGAGTCAATGAATTGTATGTTGCTTTGATGAAATTAATTTCAGAAAAATCAGGTATTAGTTTCAGCGGAAAATATCAGCTTACAAGCGAAATGCAAGAAAAATTAATGATAATTCCGCCAAAGCGAGTAAGATATTTGTCGGAAATTGCCGAAACTATCCGTTCTTACAATGATTGGACTGAAAAGCAAGCCGAAATTGCCCGTAATTTATTTGCATATAAAACGACCTTTGAGCGTATTCAAGATATCAAAGTGTCTGAACCAATAAAAGAATTATATAAAAAAACTGAACTCGACCTTGACCCGTACAACAAAATAATTCTTGATAATTGGGATGAAAAAGTCAAAAGATATGCTGCCGATGAATATGTTTATCAAGTACGAGGTAAGGATATTAAAGTGAAATCATTTTCGGAAAGTCTTTCACATTTGAAAATTCCAAAAATATCATTACCGAAATATAAAGATTGGGGTGAAATTTTGAAATGGAATTTGCGCGAAAACGTTCCCGGTGAATTTCCGTATGCTGCCGGTGTATTTCCTTTTAAACGCGAAGGTGAAGACCCCACCAGAATGTTTGCAGGTGAAGGCGGACCTGAAAGAACCAATAAACGCTTTCATTATGTGTCATTAGGAATGCCGGCAAAACGACTTTCAACAGCTTTTGACAGTGTTACTTTATACGGTGAAGATCCCGGTCGCAGACCTGATATTTACGGGAAAATCGGTAATTCCGGTGTCTCAATTTCCTGCCTCGATGATGCAAAAAAATTATATTCCGGTTTTGAATTGACAAATCCGAAAACTTCAGTTTCAATGACCATTAACGGACCGGCTCCCATAATGACTGCCTATTTTATGAATGCCGCAATCGATCAGGAATGTGAAAAATATATAAAAGAAAACGGTTTGGAAGCCGAAATTGAGGTAAAAATTAAAGAAATTTACAAAATAAAAGGCACTCAACGTCCTGAATATCAAGGAGAATTACCGAAAGGTAATAATGGTCTCGGATTAATGCTTCTCGGTGTTACCGGAGATCAAGTTTTGTCAAAAGATATTTATGAAGATATTAAAAAAGAGACAATTACAAAAGTCAGAGGAACTGTGCAAGCTGATATTTTGAAAGAAGACCAAGCACAAAATACTTGTATTTATTCAACCGATTTTTCGCTTAAACTTATGGGCGATATGCAGGAATATTTTATCGATAAGGGTGTTCGAAATTTCTATTCTGTATCAATTTCGGGCTATCATATTGCCGAAGCGGGTGCAAATCCTATTTCGCAACTTGCTTTTACGCTGTCTAACGGTTTCACTTACGTGGAATATTATGCGTCTCGCGGAATGGATATCAATAAATTCGCACCAAACCTTTCGTTTTTCTTTTCAAACGGATTAGACCCTGAATATTCCGTTATGGGACGTGTGGCAAGAATTATTTGGGCAAAAGCCATGAAAAAAAAATATGGTGCCGATGCACGTTCACAGATGTTAAAATATCATATACAGACTTCGGGGCGTTCGCTTCATGCACAAGAGATTGATTTTAACGATATTCGCACCACTTTACAAGCACTTTACGCAATTTATGATAATTGTAACTCTCTACATACCAATGCTTACGACGAAGCAATTACAACTCCCACGGAAGAAAGCGTAAGGCGTGCAATGGCTATTCAATTAATAATTAACCATGAGCTTGGCTTAGCAAAAAATCAAAACCCTTTGCAAGGTGCATTCATAATTGAAGAATTAACAAACTTGGTTGAAGAAGCCGTTTTATCGGAATTTGATCGGATAACCGAACGCGGAGGTGTTCTCGGAGCGATGGAAACCATGTATCAACGAAGTAAAATTCAAGAAGAAAGTTTGTATTATGAAAACCTGAAACATTCCGGCGAATTGCCGATAATGGGTGTAAATACGTTTTTATCTTCGAAAGGTTCACCCACCGTAACTCCCGGCGAAGTTATTCGAGCTACGGAAACAGAAAAAGAATATCAAATTTACATGCTTAAGCAATTGCATAAAACACAAGCAGAAACTTGCCCGGCGGCATTAGAAAAATTAAAAAAATCTGCAGTTCATAATCAAAATATCTTTGCCGAACTTATGGAAACAGCAAAAGTTTGTTCAATCGGGCAAATAACAGGTGCGTTGTTTAATGTAGGAGGGCAATATCGCAGGAATATGTAGTCTGATTTTGTCTGTAAACATAAAATTAATGAGATTTAAAAATGAAATAAAAATGTTTTTCATAGGTACATTTTTTTATATTTCGTCTTTGTTAATAATGGGATATATAGTTTTTGTATTTATAGTTGCCGATGAGCTATACTCTATATATAAGCATAATGTAAATTTTAATTTGTTTGATAATGATTTATTCATTTATGCACTTATTTCGGCTCCTGTTTTTTATGTTGTTTACAGGTTTAGAAATTATTTACATAATAAATATTTAAAATGAACTTTATTCTGTCATTTGTATTCTTGTTAAAAATATATGACATACAGAATCTTTTCGCTTAATCCGAAAAATTAAGATTAGAATATTTGTAAATATCAATTTTCATAATTTCTTTTAACAAAAAATCTTGCCTTAAATAATCAAATGATTATCTTTGAACTTTATTTGTATAAGCAAAAAATCATAATTTATAACTTATAATTCATAATAAAAAAAGATATGGCTTTTAAAAATATAAAACCCGGTGTCGTAACAGGCGACGATGTTCAAAAACTTTTTCAAATTGCAAAAAATAACAAATTTGCAATGCCTGCCGTAAATGTTGTCGGTTCGCATTCGGCAAATGCTGTTATGGAAGCTGCCGCAAAGGCAAATTCTCCGGTTATGGTACAACTTTCAAGCGGAGGTGCGCAATTTTTTGCCGGTAAAAGTTTGCCGAATGATAATCACGAAGCACAAATTCTCGGCGGAATTGCCGGCGCTAAATATGTTCACGAAGTAGCAAAAGCATACGGTGTTCCGGTAATTATGCACACGGATCATGCAGCAAAAAAATTGCTTCCATGGATTGACGGTTTACTTGATGCAGGAGAGGAATATTTTAAAACTTACGGTGTCCCTTTATTCAGTTCGCACATGCTCGATTTATCAGTTGAAACTTTGAAAGAAAATATTGAAATCAGTGCAAAATATCTTGAAAGAATGAGTAAAATGGGCATGACACTTGAAATTGAACTCGGTGTTACCGGCGGCGAAGAAGACGGCGTTGATAACGAAGATATTGACAGTGCAAAATTATATACTCAACCTGAAGATGTGGCTTATGCTTATGAAAGATTGTTGAAAATAAGTAATAATTTTACCGTTGCGGCTTCTTTCGGTAATGTTCACGGTGTTTACAAACCCGGGAATGTTAAATTAACTCCGAAAATTCTTAAAAATTCACAAGATTATATTCAAAAAAAATATAATACCGGTGAAAAACCCGTAAATTTTGTATTTCACGGCGGTTCCGGTTCTACGCATGATGAAATAAAAGAAGCGGTTTCTTACGGTGTGATAAAAATGAATATTGATACCGATACACAGTGGGCATTTTGGAACGGTGTCAGAAAATATGAAGCAGCAAATCATGATTATTTGCAAGCTCAAATAGGAAATCCTGAAGGAGCGGATAAACCGAATAAGAAGAAATACGATCCGCGTGTTTGGACAAGAGCAGGTGAAATATCAATGGCAGAACGTCTGCAAATTGCTTTTGAAGATTTGAATTGTATAAACAGAAACGAACTGCTATAGTTTACTGTAAAGCACTTTACACTTTTAACTTTAAACCTTTAACTTTATACTTTTAACTTTATACTTTTAACTGAATTAAAATGGCAAAAGAAAATATAGGTTGGTTCAGCAGAATTGAGCAAGGAATTATAACCGATACTAAAGATAAAAAAGAAATTAAAGAGGGATTATGGTATAAATGTCCGGAATGTAAAAAAATAATTCCTACCGAAGATCATGAAGCAAATCTTAACGTTTGTGAATGTGGTTATCATGCAAGAATTCCTGCATTGAAATATTTTGAAATTCTGTTTGACGATAATAAATATAAAGAGTTGTTTAATAATTTATCATCTGCAGACCCCCTTGAGTTTGTTGATACAAAGAATTATAAAGACAGAATTAAAGCGACTCAAAAAAAATCCGGATTAAAAGATGCAATGACTGTTGTAACAGGTGAAATTGATAAATTCAAGATTATTATTGCTGCTATGAATTTTGAATTTATCGGCGGTTCAATGGGTGCTGTTGTAGGTGAGAAAATTGTGAGAGCAGCCGGTTATGCATTAGAAAATAACATTCCTTTAATGATTATTTCTAAATCAGGCGGTGCACGTATGATGGAAGCTGCTTATTCTTTAATGCAAATGGCAAAAACTTCGGCTAAATTAAATCAATTATCCGATGCCGGAATACCTTATATCTCATTATTGCTTGATCCTACAACCGGAGGAACTACGGCATCATTCGCAATGTTGGGTGATATAAATATTGCTGAGCCGGGTGCTTTAATCGGTTTTGCAGGACCTCGTGTTATAAGAGATACCGTAGGACACGATTTACCCGAAGGATTTCAACGTTCTGAATTTGTTCTTGAACACGGTTTCTTAGATTATATCGTTGAACGTAAAAATCTTAAAAAAACAATTTCTCAGCAATTAAGAATGTTTGCAAATTAATTATTTTCTGTTAAATCCTGATATCTTGAAATTCCTGATTTTTAACTTATTATTAATACTGGTTTTTACGGGTGAGATTTTTTCTCAAAAAAAATTAGTTCTGCAACCTGATGCCCAAAAAGGGAAAGATGCCGTAATTTGGTATATTAATACAAAACAAACTCGACACGGTGATGTTGCAAATAAAAATTTTGGTGATAATAAAGATTTTAAAGCAATGGCCTGGACTTTTCAAGGAGATTTCGGAGAAAAAAGAAGTTTAATAGAATTTGATTTGAGCAGGTTACCTAAAAAATCTCATATCACATCTGCTTATTTATCTTTATATGCAAATGAAGCATCGAATGATGCAGGAAAAAAAGGGCATGAATACATTTATGTAAATTCTAATGAATGTTTGTTACAAAGAATAGTTGAACCTTGGACCGAGAATCAAGTTACTTGGAATACACAACCGAAAATAACACACGAAAATGAAGTTTTAATTAATAAATCTGAATATCCGCATCAAGATTATGAAAATATTGATATTACTCAATTAGTAAAAGACGAGTTGAGAAATCCGGAAGAAAGTTTTGGGTTTGTAATGTCCGTTAAAGAGGCAAAAAAATATAATTGTTTGATTTTTGCTTCTTCTGATAATCCTAATCCTGAATTACATCCGAAGATAGTTATTAATTATACGACAGATAAAAGTAATAATTCTCATTTTGGAAAAAAACAATCCGATAAGTATGTTGTAATAATATATAATGAAAAAGGAGAAGAAATTAAACGAGTAAAAGGAGTTTTATTTGATAAAATTTCCGGTTTTGAATCCGGGACTTATCATTTTAATTTGATGAAAAATAATCATATTATTTCTGCCGGAAAGTTTATAATCTATTAATTATTACCAATAATTTAAATTATGTTTAAAATTTTAAAAGTTCTGATACTGCTTATTTTTATAAGTTCAAGTGTTTTAAGTCAAGAATTAAAACTTGATTTGAAGACATCTAATTATTCAAAAAAAATAAAGAACGGTGCAGCAGAAATTAATGTTTCCGGCGGTACAGAACCATATTCTTTTAAATGGTCCGATAAAGAAACTTCTCAAAGTTCCTTTATTGCCGATGGTTTAACGGAAGGTACAGATTATAAGGTAGTTGTAGAAGATGCGGACGGATTAAAAGATAGTATCAGTTTTGTGATACCTGCTGAATCTGCCGATGAAAGAATAAATTCATTTTTTGTCCCTTTAGTCGGCGGGCTTGAAAAAGTTTTAATGTTTGATATTTTTAAAGCTTTGCATTTGTATAATCCGGTTTTACATGATGATCAAGGTAATATTTTGAAATACCCCAACGGCGATATCAAAACCATGACTATACCGTTTGTTGTTATTTGGTTGATTTTCGGTGCTTTGTTTTTTACCGTAAAAATGAAGTTTATTAATTTCAGAGGATTTAAACATGCAATTCAATTGATAAGAGGGTTTTATGACAAACCCAAAGATGCAGGAGAAGTGTCACATTTTCAGGCATTAACAACAGCATTATCTGCAACTGTCGGTTTAGGAAACATTGCCGGGGTTGCAATTGCTGTTACACTTGGCGGCCCGGGAGCTACTTTTTGGATGATTGTGGCCGGTTTGCTTGGTATGGCTTCCAAATTTACGGAAGTTACGCTTGGAGTAAAATATCGAAATATTGATGAAGACGGTCGTGTTTCCGGCGGACCGATGTATTATTTAAGTAAAGGTTTGAAAAAGAAAAATCTGGGCGGATTGGGTAAAGTTCTTGCCGTAATTTTTGCAATTTTAGTAATCGGCGGTTCACTCGGAGGCGGAAATATGTTTCAGGCAAATCAAGCATTCTCTCAACTTGCAGGTAAATTTGCGCCGTTTATTCCCGGTATTGAAGGATACGGTGCATATTTCGGTGTTTTATTAGCAATATTTGTCGGAATTGTGGTTATCGGCGGAATTAAAAGCATTGCAAATGTGACGGAGAAAATTGTTCCGTTTATGGCTTTTCTGTATGTATTGGCAGCATTAATAATTATCGGAATGAATATCAGTCATACACATGAAGCTTTCAGTTTAATTTTTAACGGAGCATTTTCTGCTGCTGCCATGAAAGGCGGATTCATAGGTGTATTAATTGTCGGGTTTCAGAGAGCCGCATTTTCTAATGAAGCCGGTGTCGGTTCGGCTTCCATTGCGCACTCTGCAGTTAAAACAGACCGACCTGTCAGTGAGGGTTTTGTGGCTCTTTTAGAACCGTTTATTGATACCGTTGTTATTTGTACCATGACGGCTTTGGTAATTATTTTTACCGGTTTTTATGATCCTTCCGTTGCCGGTTCTTATGCCGGTGTTGAGCTTACTTCAAGAGCTTTTGACACTGTGTTTCCATGGTTCTCGTGGATTTTATTAATTGCTGTTATTTTGTTTGCTTTTTCTACAATGATTTCATGGTCTTATTACGGATTAAACGGCTTTAAATATCTTTTCGGAAGATATTTCGGAAAAAGGAAAGTAACTAAAAATTTATATTTAATCTCATTGGTTTATTATATTATCTTTTTAATTTTTGTTGTAATAGGTTCTGCTTCAAGTTTGGGTGCGGTTGTTGATTTTTCTGATTTTATGATTTTGAGTATGGCTTTCCCGAATATTCTGGGATTATTGATTCTGGCACCCGAAGTAAAACAAGATATGAAACAATATTTGAATGATATTAAAACCGGAGTTATTAAAAGATTTAAATAAATACAGAAACAGACCTGAAAAATGACGGAATAAAAAATATATTTATATCAATATAATAATTTATAACTCATAATTTAAAAAGGTGTCTTTTAAAGAACAATTAAAAGAATACTTCTCATTTACTAAAGGCGAAAGTCAGGGAATTATCGTACTTTTAATTCTTTTGATTATTGCTGTGCTGGTTAATTTATCCTCTGAATATTTTGTAAGTGAAAAAAAATATGATTTTTCAAAATATGAAAAACTATTCACTGAATTACATTCGGATTCTTCAAATTCGGATATTATATCAATTTCAGAGAAATACGATACTTTAAAGTTATTTAAATTCAATCCCAATAAACTTTTATCAGGAGAAGCAAAACAACTCGGTTTCTCGGAGTATCAGTTTAAAATGATTCAAAAATACCTTAAAACGGGTGCATCTTTCAAATATAAATCTGATTTAGCAAAAATATATTCAATTAAAAATAAGCAGTTTACATATCTCAAACCGTTTGTTGATTTACCTGAAAAAGGATATGAAAAAATATCTGATAATTATGTATACGGGAATTCTAAAGGCAACAAAAAAAATACGTATTTTCTTTTTGATCCCAATACATTAAATGATAGCGGATGGTCTGAATTGGGATTTAGTGAAAAACAAATTTTATCAATTCGAAAATATATTAATGCAGGCGGTAAATTCTTTCAAAATGAAGATTTAAAAAAACTGTATGTTATTAATGATAAAAAATTTGCTGACTTAGAACCCTATATTAATATTCCGAGAAATGAAGAATCTTCAATTCTTAAGAATAATCATAAAAAAGTTGATGTAAATAATTTATCAACAGAAGAAATGAAACAATATGGTAAATTTTGGCAATATAATGCAACGCGTATTGTTAAATACCGAAATTTGCTGGGAGGATTCTACAGTAAAGAACAATTACTTGAAGTATACGGAATGAAAAGAGAATATTATTTAAAAATTGCAGATGATATTATTATCGATAAATCAAAACCGGAAAAGATAAACGTAAATTTTGCAGAAGTATCGGAACTTGGCAGGCATCCGTATATTTCTTGGCAGAATGCCGAAAAAATTATAGAATTCAGAAATAAAAACGGAGCTTACAGAAGCATTGAAGAAATTAAAATTAAAAATAGTATTCCCGATGAAGTTTTTAAAAAAATTGCACCTTACATAAAAGTAAAATAAACAGTATTTTTCTTTTTTATAACATTCTGTTTTTCGTTTAATATTTATTACTTTTACACATTCTTATCTCAAACGTTTTATAACTTTTTTGAATACTTGATAGGCTGAAAAATTCGTTTTATGATGTTGTTATACGGATATAAACTTTGATATTAAATATTAGACAATGGATTTTAATTTTACTGACGAACAAAAATTAATCAGGCAAACGGTCAGAGATTTTGCTGAAAGAGAAGTTAAACCTCTTGCTCAAGAATTAGATGAAAAAGGAGAATTTTCCGTTGAATTAACAAAAAAAATGGGAGAACTCGGACTTTTCGGAATGTATCTTCCCGAAAAATACGGAGGACAAGGATTGGATACACTCTCGTATATTATTGCAGTAGAAGAACTTGCAAGAATCGACAGTTCGCAAGCAGCTACTTTGGCAGCCCATAATTCACTCGGTATAGGGCCTTTATACTATTTCGGAAACGAAGAACAAAAAATGAAATATTTACCAAAACTTTGTACCGGAGAAAATCTCTGGGCATTCGGCTTAACCGAACCTGATGCCGGTTCTGATTCCAGAGGAACAAAAACTACTGCAAAACTTGTTGACGGAAAATGGAATATTAACGGGTCAAAAATTTTTATTACAAATGGTGCATCTGAACTTGCTGCAGGGGCTTGTGTTCAAACGGTAACCGAAAAAAAAGATGATATCAGCGAATTTACAACAATTATTGTTGACAAAGGAACACCCGGATTTAATCAAATACCCATGCACGGAAAAATGATGTGGAGAGCTTCAGATACAGCTGAATTATATTTTGATAACTGCGAAGTGCCTGAGGAAAATATTCTCGGTAAAAAAGGGCAAGGTTCAAAAATTATGCTCAGTACATTGGATAACGGCAGATTGTCTATTGCTGCAATGGGTTTAGGTTTGGCACGAGGCGCTTTGGAAATGGCCGTACAATACTCAAAAGAAAGAAAACAATTCGGAAAGCCGATTTCTAAATTTCAAGCAATTTCATTCAGATTGGCGGATATGGCAACAAAAATTGAATTGGCCGGAACACTTTTATATAAAGCATGTTGGCTTAAGGATGCCGGTAAATCATTTGCAAAAGAAGCTGCAATGTCTAAACTCTATTGTTCGGAAATTGCAAAAGAAGTAGCAGATGATGCAGTTCAAATTCACGGCGGATACGGATTAATGAAAGATTATCCGATTGAAAGATTTTACAGAGATCAAAGATTATTGCAAATAGGAGAGGGAACATCTGAAATTCAAAAATTGGTCATTGCCAGAAAAGTTTTAAATTAAAAAATATTAAATAAAATTTTTTTTTTTAAAAAAAATTTTTTATTTTTATAGGAATTAATAATTTTGCGGTTCGAAATTTTTACTTACAATTTATAAAAGGAGTAATTTTATGATTAAAATACCCGTTAAAGAAGGCGAAAGCATTGAAAGAGCTTTAAAAAGATTAAAACGAAAAACTGATTCAACCGGCATTATCAAAGAAGTCAGAAAACGGAAACAATTTGTAAAACCGTCTGTTTTTAAACGTCAGCAATTGATTAAAGCAAGATATGTTGAGCAACTTAAGAGAGAAGAAAACGAATAAGTCAACCTTATAATAGCTTTCTCGAGATTTTATTTCGGGAAAGTTATCTTCTTTTAAATGTATTTTTTACATTTTAAACGTTTACTGAATGCATAAGAAGAGATTCTTGAAATATATTGAATACCAAAAAAAATACTCTTCTCATACCGTAAATTCTTATGCAACTGATTTAAATAATTTTTATGGGTTTTGTATTGATAATGAATTTATTACATCAGAAGATGAAATTATTTCTGATTATAAAATTATCAGAAAGTGGATTGTTTTTTTATCCTCTCAAAAATTATCTGCAAAATCGATTAATCGAAAACTTTCTACACTCAGATCATTTTATAATTTTTTATTAAGAGAAAATTTGATCGATTCAAATCCGATACTTAAAATTACTCGTTTAAAAACAGAAAAAAAACTTCCCGAATTTATCTCTGACAAAAAAATGGAGTTACTGCTTGACAGTCCTGTTTTTTCAGATGATTTTGAAGGTGTCAGAAATCATCTTATTATTGAAATGTTATACGGTACAGGAATGAGAAGAGCTGAATTAATAAATTTATCCGTAAAAAATATTGATTTGAATAAACAGAACGTTAAAGTAACAGGGAAAAGAAATAAACAACGAATTATTCCGTTTCCCGTTAATTTATCTGAATTAATTAATAAATATCTAATGTTACGAAAGGAAATAAATACTGAGAATGATTTTTTATTTCTGACTAAAACCGGAAAAAAGATATATCCTAATTTAGTTTACAGAACCGTTAATAAATTTATTTCTTTTATTAGTACGCAAAAGAAAAAAAGCCCGCACACATTAAGACATACTTATGCAACATCTCTTTTAAATAACGGTGCGGATATTAATGCTGTTAAAGAATTATTAGGACATGCAAATTTATCTGCTACCCAAATATATACGCATAATACTTTTGAAAAATTAAATCGAATTTATAAACAAGCTCATCCGAGAGCAAAAAAATAAAACACTATGGATATAAATATTAAAACAACAAATTTTGATGCAGACGCAAGCTTAATTGATTTTGTAAAAACAAAAATTAATAAGCTGGATAAGTATTTTGACGGCATTATTCGTTCGGAAGTTATATTGAATTTTAATAAATCAAAAAAGAAATTTACTGATAATAAAGAAGCGAAAGTCATTTTGGAGGTTCCGGGCAATGATTTATTTGCCGAAAAAGAGGCTGTTTCATTTGAGGAAGCGGTTGATTCTGTGATAGATGCAATAGAAAAACAAGTTAAGAAACATAAGGGGAAATTAAGACCTTAAAAAAAAATAAAAAACATTTTGTTTAATAAAATAATATTCCTTAAATTTGCAACCCGATTTTTGAGAGCAATCGAAAGTCGAAAAGTTCTATAAGGAAATAATTTATCTCTAATAAAAGAAGAGTCTTTGCCGATATAGCTCAGTTGGCCAGAGCAGCTGATTTGTAATCAGCCGGTCGGCGGTTCGAATCCGTCTATCGGCTCTTTTTTTTGATATTATTGGGGGGATTCCGGAGCGGTCAAACGGGGCAGACTGTAAATCTGTTGGCATAGCCTTCGGAGGTTCGAATCCTCCTCCCCCCACAATCAAAAAAGGGGATTAAAAAAGCGGGAGTAGCTCAGTTGGTAGAGCGGCAGCCTTCCAAGCTGCAGGTCGCGGGTTCGAGCCTCGTCTTCCGCTCTTTTTTTAGCCGATGTAGCTCAGGGGTAGAGCGTTTCCTTGGTAAGGAAGAGGTCATGAGTTCAATTCTCATCATCGGCTCTTTATTAAGTTGTAACTTTTTTTAATATTGAAATATTTTTCAATCACTTTATATAATAATTAATAAATAATCATGGCTAAAGAAAAATTTGATAGGTCCAAACCGCATGTAAATATTGGAACCATCGGTCACGTTGACCACGGAAAAACGACTTTGACTGCTGCTATTACTTTAGTTTTAAGTAAAAAAGGTTTGTCAGAGATTAAAGATTTTGATTCAATTGATAATGCCCCTGAAGAAAAAGAAAGAGGTATTACAATTAATACAGCTCACGTTGAGTATCAAACTGAAAAAAGGCACTATGCTCACGTTGACTGTCCGGGTCACGCCGACTATGTTAAAAACATGGTAACGGGTGCTGCTCAAATGGACGGCGCTATTATTGTTGTTGCAGGAACAGACGGTCCGATGCCGCAAACACGCGAACATATCTTATTGGCAAAACAAGTAAATGTTCCTAAAATTGTTGTATTTATCAACAAAGTTGATATGGTTGACGATCCGGAACTTCTTGAACTCGTTGAAATGGAAATGAGAGAACTTCTTGATTTTTATGATTTCGACGGAGATAATACACCGGTTATTTTAGGTTCCGCTTTGGGTGCTTTAAACGGTGAAGCTGAATGGGAAGATAAAGTTATGGAATTAATGGATGCTGTTGATGAATGGATTCCGCTTCCTCCCAGAGATATTGACAAACCGTTCTTAATGCCTGTTGAAGATGTATTTTCAATAACAGGTAGAGGAACTGTTGCAACCGGAAGAATTGAAACCGGACTTATTCATACAGGTGACGAAGTTCAAATTATCGGACTTGGTGCAGAAAAAATGAAATCAGTAGTTACGGGAGTTGAAATGTTCCGTAAAATTCTTGACGACGGACAAGCCGGTGATAATGTAGGTTTGCTTTTGAGAGGTGTTAAAAAAGAAGAAATAAAAAGAGGTATGGTTATCGCTGCACCTAATTCTATTACACCTCATACCAAATTTAAAGCTGAGGTATATGTATTGAAAAAAGAAGAAGGCGGACGTCATACTCCTTTTCACAATAATTACAGACCTCAATTTTATTTGAGAACACTTGACGTAACAGGTGAAATTATGTTACCGGAAGGAACAGAAATGGTTATGCCCGGTGATAACGTAACAATTGAAGTTACATTGATTTATCCTGTTGCTCTTGATACAGGTTTAAGTTTTGCTATTCGTGAAGGCGGCAGAACAGTAGGAGCCGGACAAGTTATTGAAGTTATTAAATAACAAGTCATAAATGTATTTTTATTAATTCGGTAGTATGTATTACTGCCGAATTAATTTATTTATCAAACGGGAGTAGCTCAGTTGGTAGAGCATCGGTCTCCAAAACCGAGTGCCGGGAGTTCGAGTCTCTCCTCCCGTGCTAAATTTCAATTATGAAGATTAAAGGCTATTTAAAAGAAGCATATACAGAACTGGTAAAAAAAGTAACTTGGCCTTCATGGTCAGAATTACAAAATAGTGCTATTGTAGTAATGATTGCATCGTTTATTATAGCTGTTGTGGTTTATCTTATGGATATATCATTCAGTTTTATAATGGAACAAATTTATAAGATGGTTTAAGGATATGAGCGAACTTACTGACAATACACCAAAATGGTATGTACTTAGAGCAATAGGAGGGAAGGAGAAGAAGGTGAAAAATTATATCGAAAGTGAAATTTCTCGTCTTAATCTTCAAGATTTTATTATTCAAGTAATTATTCCGACTGAAAAAGTTTATCAAGTACGAAACGGGAAAAAAATCAGCAGAGAAAGAAATTATTTCCCCGGATATGTTTTTATTGAAGCTGTTTTAGTTGGTGAAATACCTCACATATTAAAAAATGTACCGAATGTTATAAGTTTCTTAAGTGAGACAAGAGGCGGAGAACCGGTACCTTTACGACAAAGTGAGGTAAACAGAATGTTAGGGAAAGTAGATGAATTATTAGAATCTGAAGAACTTAACGAGATCCCTTATTTTGAGGGAGAGAGTATTAAGGTAACCGACGGACCGTTTAACGGTTTTACAGGTGTTATAGAAGAGGTTAATGAAGAAAAGAAAAAACTGAAAGTAATGGTTAAAATTTTCGGACGAAAAACACCTCTCGAATTAAGTTTTATGCAAGTAGAAAAAGAATAGCTGTTACGTTATAAATGCTTCCACTTTTAAACACTTTCAAAAAGAAAGAAAATGGCTAAAGAAGTTACAAAAGTTGTTAAATTACAAATCAGAGGCGGTGCTGCTAATCCGTCACCTCCGGTAGGTCCCGCACTTGGTGCAGCCGGCGTTAACATTATGGAATTCTGTAAACAGTTTAACGCCCGTACTCAAGAAAAAGCAGGACAAGTAATTCCGGTTGATATTTCGGTTTATAAGGATAAAACCTTTGATTTTGTTACAAAAACTTCACCCGCTGCAGTTCAATTGTTGCAAATTGCTAAAATCAAATCCGGTTCAAGTGAATCGAACAGAGATAAAGTAGCAAGCGTAACATGGGAACAAGTCAAACAAATTGCTGAAGATAAAATGGCAGATTTAAATGCTTTCAAAATTGAATCAGCAATGAAAATGATTGCAGGAACGGCAAGAAGTATGGGAATCGTAGTTAAAGGCGAATTTCCCGGTTAAGATGAATTATTTAAGCTTATAAAAAAATGGCAAGAATAACTAAAAACGAAAAATTATCTTTATCAAAAATTGATAAAGATAAGAAGTACTCGTTGTCAGAAGCTGCATCTTTGGTAAAAGACATTTCAAATACCAAATTTGATTCATCTGTAGATATTGACGTTAAATTAGGTGTTGATCCGCGAAAAGCCGATCAAATGGTAAGAGGAACTGTTTCTCTTCCGCACGGAACAGGAAAAGACGTAAGAGTCTTGGTACTGTGTACACCTGATAAAGAAGACGAAGCAAAATCTGCAGGTGCTGATCATGTTGGATTAGATGAATATGTTGAAAAAATCAAAGGCGGTTGGACAGATATTGATGTTATTGTAGCGACACCTTCGGTTATGGGTAAAATTGGTCCTTTAGGGCGAATTTTAGGACCTCGCGGTCTTATGCCTAATCCGAAAATCGGTACGGTAACAATGGATATAGCAAATACAGTAACAGAATTGAAGCAGGGTAAAATTGACTTTAAAGTTGACAAATACGGAATTATTCATTCCTCTGTCGGAAAAGTCTCTTTTGATGCTTCAAAAATATCGGATAATGCCCAAGAATTTTTAAATACAATTTTAAAACTTCGACCGGCTTCCGCTAAAGGTGCTTATATCGAAAGTATATTTATGTCCGGAACAATGAGTCCGAGTATCAGAATAGATGAGAAATCAGTTATTTCTGAGAATTAAAAATTTCAAATAATCTGATTATGACACGTGAAGAAAAAAATCAGGTAATTGATGTATTAACTGACAAAATCAATAACGCATCTCATATATATATTACTAATTCTCTTGGTTTAAATGCCGGTGATACAGTAAATTTGAGAAAAGAATGCTATAAAAATGAGATTGAGTTAGTTGTAGCAAAAAATACCTTATTAAAAAAAGCGATTGAAAAATCTGATAAAGATTTATCAGAATTGTTTGAAGCACTTGAAGGACAAACTGCTGTTATGTTTTCTGAAACAGGAAACAAGCCGGCAAAGCTCATTAAAGATTTCAGAAAAAAGAATAAACTTGAACATCCGTACTTAAAAGGTGCATATGTTGAAGAAGGTTTCTATTTCGGGGATGATCAAATTGACATTTTGGTTTCTATAAAATCTAAAGATGAACTTATTGCTGAAGTTTTAGGGATGTTACAATCACCTGTCCAAAATGTGCTTTCAGCATTGCAATCAGGAGGTAATACACTTACCGGTGTGTTAAAAACTCTTGAAGAAAGAAATAATTAAAAAAAGTAAATTAAACTAGTAAAATTTAATAAAATGGCAAATATTAAAGATTTTGCAGAACAATTAGTAAATTTAACTGTAAAAGAAGTTAAAGAATTATCAGATATTCTGAAAGATGAATATGGTATTGAACCTGCTGCTGCTCCTGTAGCTGTAGCTGTAGCCGGTGGTACTGCAGATGCCGATGCTGCTGAAGAAAAAACATCCTTTGATGTAATTTTAAAATCAGCAGGTGCTGCGAAATTGAAAGTTGTTAAAAAAGTCAAAGAATTAACAAGTGCAGGCTTAAAAGAAGCTAAAGAAATAGTTGACAGCGCTCCTTCTGCAATAAAAGAAGGTGTTACAAAAGAAGAAGCCGAAGCTTTAAAATCAGAATTAGAAGCTGAAGGTGCTGAAGTAGAACTGAAATAATTTTATTTTTCAGTTTTGTTGGGTTTAGAGTTAATGAATTTTAACTCTAAACCTTTTATTGTAATTAGTAAACAATTATTAAATCTTTATTGCTGATGACATCTTCCAACCAAAGAATTAACTTCTCATCTACAGGCCAAAGCCTTGATTACCCTGATTTTCTTGAAATTCAATTAAAATCATTTCAGGAATTTTTTCAATTAAATTCAACATACGAAGAACGAAAAACAGAAGGCCTTTATAAAGTCTTTACAGATAATTTTCCGATTACGGATACAAGAAATAATTTCGTGCTTGAATTTTTGGATTATACTCTGGATCCTCCCAGATATTCGATTGATGAATGTTTAGAAAGAGGATTATCATATAGTTTGCCTTTCAGAGCAAAATTAAAACTCTATTGTACCGATCCGGAACATGAGGATTTTGATACCGTTATTCAAGATGTGTATCTTGACCAAATTCCGTACATGACTCCTAAAGGAACTTTCATAATTAACGGTGCGGAACGTGCTATTGTTTCTCAGTTGCATCGTTCACCGGGTGTTTTTTTCAGTCAAAGTTTGCATGCAAACGGTACAAAACTCTATTCTGCCAGAATCATTCCTTTTAAAGGTTCCTGGATAGAATTTGCAACCGATATTAACAATGTGATGCATGCTTATATCGACAGAAAGAAAAAATTACCTGTTACAACTCTTTTAAGAGCTATCGGATATGAAAGTGATAAAGAAATTTTAGAAATTTTTAATCTTGCCGATGAACTTAAAGTAACTAAAACAGCATTAAAAAATTCCGTCGGGAAAAAATTAGCGGCCAGAGTTCTTAAATCTTGGATTGAAGATTTTGTTGACGAAGATACCGGAGAAGTTGTTTCTATCGAAAGAAATGAAGTGATAATTGACAGAGAGACAGTTTTGGAAGAAGAACATGTTGACCAAATTATTGACTCAGGTACAAAAACAATATTATTACACAAAGAGTCTTCAAGCCCCATAGATTATGCGCTGATATACAGTACATTGCAAAAGGATCCTTGTAATTCCGAAAAAGAAGCAGTTCTTTACATTTACAGACAATTGAGAAGTGCTGAACCACCGGACGAATCTACAGCCAGAGAAGTTATAGAGAATTTATTCTTTTCCGATAAAAGATATGATTTAGGAAGTGTCGGAAGGTATAAAATGAATAAAAAACTCGGACTGAATATTCCTGAAGAAACTCGAATTTTGACTAAGGAAGATATTACCGAAATTATTAAATATTTGATTGAGTTAATTAACTCAAAAACGGATGTTGATGATATTGACCATTTAAGTAACAGAAGAGTAAGAACAGTTGGCGAACAATTAGGAAATCAATTCGGAGTAGGTTTGGCAAGAATGGCAAGAACTATTCGTGAGCGTATGAATGTTCGTGATAATGAGGTATTTACTCCTATAGATTTGATAAATGCCAAGACCTTGTCATCTGTTATTAATTCATTTTTCGGTACGAATCAATTATCTCAGTTTTTGGATCAAACAAATCCTTTGGCTGAAATGACTCATAAACGCAGAATGTCAGCTTTAGGACCGGGTGGTTTATCAAGAGAAAGAGCCGGATTTGAGGTTCGTGATGTTCACTATACACATTACGGCAGATTATGTCCGATTGAAACACCTGAGGGTCCTAATATCGGTTTAATTTCATCTTTATGTGTTTATGCCAAAATTAATGTTCTGGGTTTTATAGAAACACCATACAGAAAAGTAATTTCGGGTAAAATTGATATAACAGATAAAGGTGTTGTCTATTTAAGTGCCGAAGAAGAAGATAATAAAATTATAGGACAAGCAAATTCAAATTTTGATTCAAAAGGCGAATTACAATCCGAAAGAATTAAAGCACGTTCACAAGGAGATTTTCCGTATATTGAAAAGGAAAAACTTGACTATATGGACGTTGCACCTAATCAAATTGCTTCAATTGCGGCATCATTAATTCCTTTCTTGGAACATAATGATGCGAACAGAGCTTTGATGGGATCTAACATGATGCGTCAAGCCGTACCTTTAATCACATGTGATGCTCCGATTGTAGGAACAGGTATCGAACCGATTGTTGTTCGAGACGGAAGGAATCAAATTTTTTCTGAAGGTGACGGTGTTGTAGAATATGTTGATGCAGATGAAATTGTTATCAGATATGCTCGTTCGGAAGATGAAAAATTTGTAAGTTTTGAAGACGATACTGTCAGATACAGATTACCGAAATTCAGAAAAACAAATCAAAATACAACGGTTAATTTAATTCCCGTAGTAAGTAAAGGAGATAAAGTTACAACAGGCCAAATTTTAACTGACGGATACTCAACGGATAAAGCGGAATTAGCTTTAGGAAGAAATCTTAAAGTTGCATTTATGCCTTGGAAAGGATATAACTTTGAGGATGCGATAGTTATTTCACAAAGAGTGGTTAGGGAAGATGTTTTTACATCCATACATGTCGTTGAGCATATATTACAAGTGCGTGATACTAAGCGAGGTATGGAAGAGTTAACGCCGGATATTCCGAATGTCAGCGAAGAAGCAACAAGGCAATTGGATGAAAACGGTATGATCAGAATTGGAGCTCATGTAAATCCCGGTGATATTTTAATCGGTAAAATTACACCGAAAGGTGAATCTGACCCTTCTCCCGAAGAAAAACTGTTACGTGCTATTTTCGGTGATAAAGCCGGAGATGTGAAAGATGCATCTTTAAAAGCTTCGCCTTCATTAAAAGGTGTTGTCATTAATAAAAAACTTTTTTCTCGTTCAATGAAGAGTAAAAAAGTTAAAAATGCAGAAAAACCGCTTATTGAAAAGGTTAATTTTGAACAAGAAAGAGAACTTTCTCAATTATATGAAAAACTTGTTGATAAATTATTTGTTCTGGTAAACGGAAAAACATCTCAAGGAGTATTTGATTTCCTTAATGTTGAGATTATTCCGAAAGGAAAGAAATTTGCGTTAAAAAAATTAAAAGAGATTGATTATATTTCTATTAATCCCGTAAATTGGACAACAGAAGATAAAACAAATAAATTAATCGAAAGGTTACTTCATAATTATACGATTAAATTTAAAGAAATACAAGGAAAATACCGACGTAAAAAATACAGCATTACTGTCGGCGATGAGTTACCGATAGGAATTTTACAATTAGCAAAAGTTTATATTGCTAAAAAACGTAAAATTAAAGTTGGTGATAAAATGGCGGGACGTCACGGAAATAAAGGGATTGTTGCAAGAATTGTACGTGATGAAGATATGCCTTTCTTAGAAGACGGTACGCCTGTTGACATTGTTTTAAATCCTTTGGGTGTTCCTTCTCGTATGAATTTAGGTCAAATTTATGAAACGGTTCTCGGATGGGCAGGTATGAAGCTCGGTGTTAAATTTTTTACACCAATTTTTGACGGTGCTTCTTTAGAAGATATTAATGAATATACAGATAAAGCAGATGTGCCGAGATACGGAAGAACATATTTATATGACGGAGGTACAGGAAAGAAATTTCATCAACCGGCAACTGTAGGCGTAATATATATGCTTAAGTTGGGACACATGGTAGATGATAAAATGCATGCACGTTCTATCGGACCGTATTCATTAATTACTCAACAACCTTTAGGAGGAAAAGCTCAATTCGGGGGACAACGTTTCGGTGAAATGGAGGTTTGGGCACTTGAAGCATACGGTGCCGCAAATATCCTGCAAGAAATGCTTACAATAAAATCAGATGATGTCGTAGGAAGAGCAAAAGCATATGAAGCAATTGTTAAAGGAAAAACTTTACCGAAACCGGGCGTTCCCGAATCGTTTAAAGTTATTTTACACGAACTTAGAGGTTTAGGTTTGCATATTGGTTTAGAATAAATTTGGCAAATTAAAGTTCATTTATCTAATTACATTTTTTTAAAATAAAAATATGGCTTTCAGACAAAAAAATAATACTGATAATAATTTTTCAAAAGTTGTCATTAGTTTAGCTTCTCCCGAAGAAATATTAGAACATTCATTCGGTGAAGTTTTAAAACCTGAAACAATTAATTATCGAACATATAAACCGGAACGTGACGGATTATTCTGTGAACGAATTTTCGGTCCCGTTAAAGATTATGAATGTCATTGCGGTAAATATAAAAGGATTCGTTATAAAGGAATTGTTTGTGATCGATGCGGTGTTGAGGTAACGGAAAAAAAAGTCAGAAGAGAAAGGACAGGACATATTTCATTAGTTGTTCCCGTGGTTCATTTATGGTATTTTCGTTCGCTTCCCAATAAATTAGGTTATTTATTAGGAATTCCTACAAAAAAATTGAACTCTATTATTTATTATGAGAAATATGTCGTAATTCAATCCGGAGTTAAACAGGAAGACGGTGTTAATTTTATGGATTTTCTTTCAGAAGAAGAATATATTGAAATTATTGAGTCTTTGCCTAAAGATAATCATTTACTTCCGGATGAGGATCCGAATAAATTTATTGCCGAAATGGGTGCTGAAGCAATTGAAAAATTATTGCATCAAATAAATTTAGAAGAATTAGCAGTTGAATTAAGAGTAGCTGCTAATACGGAAACCTCACAACAAAGGAAGAGCCAAGCTCTGAAAAGATTAAATGTTGTTAATGCGTTAAATGCGTCAAAAAACATTAATAAACCGGAATGGATGATTGTAAAGGTTTTACCGGTTATTCCTCCGGAATTAAGACCGTTGGTACCGCTTGACGGAGGTCGTTTTGCAACATCTGACTTAAATGATTTATATCGCAGAGTGATTATCAGAAACAATCGTTTAAAACGATTGATAGAAATTAAAGCTCCTGAAGTTATCTTAAGAAATGAAAAGAGAATGCTTCAAGAAGCTGTAGATTCATTATTTGATAATTCTCGAAAATCCAGTGCTGTTACAACGGAAGCGAACAGACCCTTAAAATCTTTAAGTGACAGTTTAAAAGGAAAACAAGGTCGTTTCAGACAAAATCTACTTGGTAAGCGGGTTGATTATTCTGCTCGTTCGGTAATTGTTGTCGGTCCTGAATTAAAACTTCATGAATGCGGTATTCCGAAAGAAATGGCTGCTGAGTTATATAAGCCATTTATAATTAGGAAATTAATTGAAAGAGGTATTGTAAAAACCGTAAAATCTGCAAAGAAAATTGTTGACAGAAGGGATGCCGTAGTTTGGGATATTCTTGAAAATGTTCTGAAAGGTCATCCGATATTATTAAATCGTGCACCTACATTGCATAAGCTTGGTATTCAAGCATTTCAACCTAAGTTAATTGAAGGTAAGGCAATTCAATTACATCCTTTAGTGTGTACGGGTTTTAATGCCGACTTTGACGGTGATCAAATGGCTGTTCATTTACCTTTAGGAAATGAAGCTATTTTGGAAGCTCAAGTTTTGATGTTAGCATCTCATAATATTTTAAATCCCGCAAACGGTGCACCGGTAACGGTTCCTTCACAGGATATGGTTTTGGGATTATATTATATTACAAAAGCTAAAAAATCAACCAAGGAAGTTAAAGTAAAAGGAGAAGGCCTAACTTTTTATTCACCTGAAGAAGTTACTATTGCTCTTAATGAAGATGCAGTTGATATGCATGCTGAAATTAAAGTTTTGGTTAATAATGAAATAATTGAAACAACAGTCGGACGTGTTATTTTCAATAAACATGTTCCTGATGAAGTTGGTTTTGTAAATGAAGTATTAACAAAAAAATCCTTAAGGACGATTATCGGGAATATTTTGAAAGTTTGCGGAACATCTAAAACTGCTAAATTTCTTGATGATATTAAAAGTTTAGGATATCGTATGGCATTTGAAGGCGGTTTATCATTTAATCTGGATGATGTTATTATTCCTGAAATAAAACAAGAATTGGTTGATGACGGGTATCGTCAAGTTGAAGAAGTGATGAATAACTTTAATATGGGATTTATTGCAAATAATGAACGATATAACCAAATTATTGATATTTGGACACATACAAATGCACGTTTGACTCAACAAGTCATGAATACCATTAGTAAAGATAAAAACGGATTTAATTCTGTGTTTATGATGTTGGATTCCGGTGCTCGGGGTTCAAGAGAACAAATTCGTCAGTTATCGGGTATGAGAGGATTGATGGCAAAACCGCAAAAATCCGGGGCAACAACCGGACAAATTATTGAAAATCCGATTTTATCAAACTTTAAAGAAGGCTTATCCGTTTTGGAATATTTTGTTTCCACTCATGGTGCTCGTAAAGGATTGGCTGATACGGCATTAAAAACTGCGGATGCGGGATATTTAACACGTCGTTTGGTTGATGTTGCACAAGATGTTGTAATAACGGAAGAAGATTGCGGAACTTTAAGAGGTCTTGAAGCAACAACAATTATGAATAAAGATGAAGTTGTTGAAACTTTGTATGATCGTATTCTAGGAAGAACAACCGTACACAACATTTATCATCCGAGTGATAATCATTTAATTATATCGGCAGGTGAAGAGGTTACTGAAGAAATTGCACAAGAAATTGAAGATTCTCCTATCGAAAATGTTGAAATTCGTTCAGTATTAACTTGTGAAACCAGACAAGGAGTTTGTGCAAAATGTTACGGACGTAATTTATCATCCGGAAGAATGGTTGAGAAAGGTGAAGCAATCGGAGTAATTGCAGCACAATCAATCGGTGAGCCGGGTACTCAGTTAACACTTCGTACATTCCACGTCGGGGGTGTTGCCGGAGGTGCAGCATCTGAACACAGTATTTCTGCTAAATATGACGGAATTTGTGAATTTGAAGAACTTAGAACAGTTGAAGCTGAAAAAAACGGAGAAAAACAAAATATTGTTGTCAGCCGAATGACTGAAATGAAAGTTTTTGATGAGAACACAGGTATTCAACTTACAAGTTATTCAATTCCGTACAGTTCAAAATTATTTGTGAAAGCCGGAAAAATTTCCAAGGGTGATTTAATTTGTGAATGGGATCCTTATAATGCTTTGATTATTTCTGAATCTTCAGGAACAGTTGAACTGAGAAATCTGAAAGAAGGTATTACATATAAAATTGAAAAAGACGAACAAACAAACTTTATTGAAAAAGTCATAATTGAAACTAAAGATAAACGAAAAAATCCTGAAATTGCGATTATAGGAAAAGACGGAAAAGAATTGACTGTTTATAATCTGCCTTCAGGAGCTCACTTATCGGTTGAAGACGGAGTTAAAATTAAACAAGGGGATACGATTTCAAAAATTCCGAGAACTGCCGGCAAAGCCGGTGATATTACCGGAGGTCTTCCCAGAGTTACAGAACTCGTGGAAGCAAGGAATCCTTCAAATCCTGCTACCGTTGCTGAAATTGACGGGATTATTTCTTTCGATAAAATTAAAAGAGGTAAAAAAGGTGTTGTTATTACATCTAAAACCGGAGAATCAAAGAAATATTATGTTTCTTTATCAAAACAAATATTGGTTCAGCCGGGTGATTTTGTGAAAGCAGGAACTCCTTTATCCGACGGTGCAATTACACCTGATGATATTCTCGATATTAAAGGAGCCACTAAGGTTCAAGAACATATCGTTTATGAAGTTCAGGAAGTTTATCGTCTGCAAGGTGTGAAAATTAATGATAAACATTTTGAAGTCATTGTACGACAAATGATGAAAAAAGTTGAGATTGAAGATACGGGTGATACATTTTTCCGTGAAAAAGAAATTGTTGATAAATGGGATTTTATTGACGGAAATGATAAAATTTACGGAATGAAAGTTATTGAAGATCCCGGAGATTCTCAAAATTTTAAAGCAGGTGAAATTGTTTCTAACAGACAATTAAGAAATGAAAATTCGATGTTAAAACGAAAAGATTTGAAACAAATGACTGATCGCGATGCTATTCAGGCAACTTCAAGACCTGTATTACAGGGTATTACAAAAGCTTCGCTTGCAACTAAGAGTTTCTTATCATCTGCATCATTCCAAGAAACTACAAAGGTTCTTAATATGGCGGCAATATCCGGAAAATCAGATTATTTGCACGGTTTGAAAGAGAATGTAATTGTCGGTCATAAGATTCCTGCAGGAACCGGAATGAGAGATTATGATAAGATAATTGTCGGTTCAAAAGAGGAACTTGAGAAATTAAATGAAGAAAAAGATGCATAATCTTATATGCGGAGTCATCAAAAAGACTCTTAACTTTTAAATTTATTAATAAAAAGGTCGAGTCGCAGGATTTGACCTTTTTTATAAACAAAACAGACATTAATTATGGAAAAAAAAGAAAATCAAGGCGGTTTAAATATTGAGCTTTCAGAAGAAGTTGCTCAAGGTGTTTATTCAAATTTGGCTGTTATTTCTCATTCAGGATCTGAATTCATAGTGGATTTCGTAAGAATGATGCCGGGTATTCCTAAAGCACCCGTAAAATCTCGTATTATTTTATCACCGGATAATGCTAAACGATTGCTTAAAGCATTGGGAGATAACGTTAGAAAATATGAACAAACATTCGGAGTAATTAAAGAACAAAAAGGACCGCAAATTCCGATGAATTTCGGAGGTCCTACGGCAAAAGCATAAATTATAATTTTGTAATAACAGCATCAGTTAATAAATCGGCTGCAGGCGGATAAAATCGAAACCATAATTCGGGTTCGATTAATTCCAATTCACTGACTGCCGGTTTGTTGTTATTATCCCAAATCATATCAACACGAGCATAAACAGGTAAGGGAGAGATTCCGGAGACAACATCCTCGGCAAATTTTATTTCTTCTGAAGAAGGTGTGTAATGATGCACGCTGCCGCCAAAATCATCTTGAACTTTAAACTCTCCTTTTTTCGCTTTTTTCAATACGGCATGACTGAATTTTCCGTTAAAAATCATAAAAGCAAGTTCGCCTTTTTCATAAATATTGTATTGAAATTCTTGAAGCATCATACTTTCCTCCCGGATTAATTCTTGAAAAACAGTTTCGTATTTATCAACAGTTTCGGAATTAAATTTATAGGTGTGTCTTCCTGCTCCTGAAACAGTTGGTTTTAATACGGCTTCTTTCCAATTGGTTTCAAGAAATAATGTTTTCAGAGATTTCGTTTCTCCTTTTTCCGAGAATTTTGTTTTCGGAATATTAATACCTTTATATTTAATGTCTTGCAAGTAATGTTTGTCAATATTCCAACGGATAATTTCAGGAGGATTAATAAATGTTGTTAAATTTTTTGTTTTATCGAGCCATCCGTAGAATTCTTTAAATCGATGAAAATAGTCCCAGATGGTTCTGAAAAGTGTAATTTTAGTATCCGAGAAGTCAAAGTCCGGATTATCCCAATACGTTCGCAGGACTTTTAAACCTTTCTTTTCAAGCGCTTCTTTTACATAATTATCTTCGGCAATAGCTTGATTAACATACCAATCCGGATTTTCAGGTTCAAAAAATCCTTTTTTGGTGAGTATAACAACATCGTATTTTTTCATTCTAACGCGTTACAATTTTTTCAAATCATGTCCCATTTTTACCTTTTTCGTTTCCATATAAAAATGATTGTATTTATTGGTTTCAATTTCAATGGGAATGACTTCAACAATTTCCAGACCGTATCCTTCCAAACCGGCACGTTTTACGGGATGGTTGGTCA
>JAOZQB010000118.1 GCA_029932445.1 Bacteroidales bacterium
AAATGACTTTAATTGCTTTTTATTTAACAAAAATGTATCAACCTTTGTATATGTTCGGGATTATGTTTGTAGCTGTTTTACTTAATAAACCGTCATTACAACGGTTTCTGAATAAAGCTCTTGAAAATCGAGAAGAGCATACCATTCTCGAAGATACAAAACAATCTGATGAAGAAAATGATAAAAAAAATCAAATAAAATAAATTTAAAATGTAAAGATATGTCAATTCATAAAACAGCACGGAAAATAACAACGCACGTTTTACAAGCCATGAAGGCGAAAAACGAAAAAATTGCCATGTTAACGGCTTATGATTATTCAATAGCAAAATTAGTCGATCAAGCCGGCATTGATGTGATATTAGTAGGTGATTCCGCCGCAAATGTAATGGCGGGATATGATACAACATTGCCTTTAACATTGGATGAAATTATTTACCATGCAAAATCGGTTATGAGAGCCGTTGAAAAAGCATTGGTTGTAGTTGATTTGCCTTTCGGAACCTATCAAGGAAATTCAAAACATGCTTTGGATTCCGCCATCAGAATTATGAAAGAAACAGGAGCACACGCTGTAAAATTGGAGGGCGGTGCGGAAGTTAAAGAATCTGTAATCAGAATTTTGTCTGCCGGAATTCCTGTTATGGGACATCTCGGATTAATGCCGCAATCCATTCATAAGTTCGGAACTTATGTGGTACGTGCAAAGGAAGAAGAAGAAGCCAATCAATTGAAAAAAGATGCCAAATTGTTAGAAGAATTGGGTTGTTTTGCTCTTGTACTTGAAAAAATTCCGGCTAAATTAGCCGAAGAAGTTTCTCAAAGTATTAAAATTCCCGTTATCGGAATTGGTGCCGGTGGCGGTGTTGACGGCCAGGTTTTGGTTATTCATGATATGTTGGGATTAACACAGGAATTTTCACCGCGCTTTTTAAGACGTTATCACGATTTAGCATCTGAAATAAAAGGAGCGGTTTCGGCTTATGTAAAAGATGTTCGGTCGCAAGATTTCCCGAATGAAAAAGAACAGTATTAACGAAAAGTTGAAAGTTTAGTAATGCAAAACTACATCTACAAAACCGAATTTGAAGTAAGAGATTATGAGTGTGATCTTCAGGGGATTGTAAACAATTCAGTCTATCAGAATTATTTGGAGCATACACGTCATAAATTTTTGCTTGCAACAGGTTTGGATTTTGCAAAGCTTCATAAAGAGCAGATTGACCCGGTTGTTTATCGCGTTGAAATTGACTATAAATTTTCGCTTAAAAGTGGTGATAAATTTATATCTTATCTCAATTATGAACGGAAAGGTCATTTGAAAACTATTTTTAATCAATATATTCACCGAAAATCGGATAACAAACTTATCCTAAAAGCAAAAGTGATTGTCGTAATCTTAAAAAACGGGAAACCGATTTTACCGGATGTGTTTTTTGATGCATTCGAAAAATATAAAACATAAAAAACGGGCTTTTTAAAGCCCGTTTTTAGTTTATCTGTTAAACAAAAGTTCCCGATATTTCGGTAAAGGCCATATTTCATCATCAACAATTAATTCTAATTTGTCGATATGATAACGAATTTTGTCTAAATACGGTTTTACATTAAGTTCATATTTTTCAATACGGTCAATGCAATTTTCGATAACATTTGCTTTTTTGCGTTCTTCAATCATTTCTTGGGTCATTAAACTGATTTGTGTTGTATGATGAGAAATTTTCTTAATGGTTCCGATTCGTCGACTTGCTAATGCTTCCAAATCACTTTCATCTTCAATAATTTCTTTCAATTCTTTTACGCTGGTTATCAGTATATTTTGATATTTTATTGCCGTCGGAATAATATGATTGATTGCCAAATCACCAAGAATTCGTGCCTCAATTTGTATTTTTTGAACATATTCGCAAATTCTGATTTCGTATCTTGAATGTAATTCCTTGCTGTTTAATACATTATTGCGTTCGTATAAATCTATTGTATCTTTGCTGATAAATGCCTCAAACGCTTTGCCGGCTTCTCGGATATTGGTTAAACCGCGTTTTTTTGCTTCTTTTGTCCATTCCTCGCTGTAACCGTTGCCTTCAAATCGAATGTCTTTAGATTCTTTGATGTATTTTCTTAATATTCTTAAAACGGCATTATCCTTTTTAATTCCTTCATTTATCAGTATGTCAACTTCTTTTTTAAATTTAATAAGTTGATCGGCAAGTGCCGTATTTAAAGCAAGAAGAGGGCCTGCGTTATTTTCGTTGGATCCGACGGCTCTGAATTCAAAACGATTTCCCGTAAAGGCAAAAGGTGAGGTTCGGTTTCTGTCGGTATTGTCAAGTAAAATTTCAGGTATTTTTGCAATATCCAATTTTAAATTTGCGGAGATGTCTTGCGATTTTTTCTTTTCCGGAACCTTTTGCTCAATTTTATTTAACATGTCGTCTAATTTACTTCCGAGAAAAACAGATATAATTGCCGGCGGTGCTTCATTTCCTCCTAAACGATGTTGATTGCCGGCAGACATAATGGTTGCTCGCAGCAAATCGTTGTGTTTTTTTACCGCAGTGATGATATTAATCAAAAAGCTTAGAAACAGCAGATTGCTTTTTGGTGTATTTCCGGGTTTTAAAAGATTAATACCGGTGTCGGTAGCCAAAGACCAATTATTATGTTTCCCCGAACCGTTAATACCCGCAAAAGGTTTCTCATGAAATAAAACGTTAAAACGATGTTTTTTCGCAATCTTTCGCATTATCTTCATTAACAGTTGATTGTGGTCATTTGCCAAATTGGCTTCTTCAAAAATCGGAGCACATTCAAATTGATTTGGTGCTACTTCGTTATGCCGAGTTTTTATCGGAATTCCCAGTTTGTGTGCTTCAATTTCAAATTCTTTCATATAAGCCAAAACCCGTTCGGGTATCGAACTGAAATAATGATCGCTGAGTTGTTGATCTTTTGCGGAAGCATGTCCCATTAAAGTTCTTCCTGTCAGCACCAAATCAGGGCGTGCATTGAACAGAGCTTCGTCAACCAAAAAATATTCTTGTTCCCAACCCAAAGTTGCAATCACTTTATTAACACTTTTATCAAAATATTTACAGACATCGGTTGCAGCTGTATCAAGTACATTCAGTGATTTTAACAGAGGGGTTTTATAATCCAATGCTTCTCCGGTATATGAAACAAAAATAGTAGGGATACAAAGTGTTTTATCTACAATAAAAGCCGGAGAAGTCGGATCCCAAGCCGTGTAACCTCTTGCTTCAAAAGTGTTTCGTAAGCCGCCGTGCGGAAAACTGGATGCATCGGGTTCTTGTTGAACGAGCAATTCACCGTCGAAAGTTTCAAAAGAGTTTCCGTTTTGATCGATACTGATAAACGCATCGTGCTTTTCGGCGGTATTTCCGGTTAAAGGGTGAAACCAATGTGTGTAGTGCGTTGCTCCTTTTCCGGTAGCCCATTCTTTCATTCCGGAAGCAATCTGGTCGGCTGTTTTTCGGTTAATTTTTGCTCCGGTTTCAATGGAATTTATCACATTTTTATAGGCATCTTTTGACAGGTATTTTTGCATTTTAGGTAAATCAAACACATCGGAACCGAAATAATCGGAAATTTTCTCCGAAGGAAAAACAACTTCCGGAACAGGTCTGTTATTTAATTCTTCAAGGGCATTAAATCGAATTGTTGACATTTTTCAGTGTTTTAAAGTTTAGTTTACAAAAAACATAATTATTTTTTATAAAAGCAAATATATTTACTAAATCATATAAATTATTTTAATTTATATGATTTAAAATTACAAAATGTAAATTATACACTACAAATTCACTAATTTCATAAATTATGTATTTCTTTTTAATTCTCTGAATTATTTGTAACTTTGTAACAGACGTAAAATTTAACCGTTAAAAACAGATAATTACGTATATACAAGTGTTGTGCATCATAAATAAATAAAAATCATGAAATCTCTAAATCATTTTATCTTAACAATTTTTCTTGTTGTATTTTCCCATGAGACAATAAAATCTCAAACTTATGTCCCTTTTCCAAATTCTGGAATTATTTGGAATATTATAACTACAAATGACACATTTGACCCTCACTCTCCATACAAAAACAGATATGGATTAATTGGAGACACTTTAATTAATGATACTTTATACAGCAAATTATATGTTTTAGAAAATGACACAAATCTTAACATTATCAATGGATCTTATGTAGGTGCAATTAGAGAAAATAATAAACACGTTTATTACAAAGATATTAGTTTTCCTACAAAAGATATTTTACTTTATGACTTTTCCTTACAACAGGGAGATACAATGTATTACGATTATTATGGTTTTTTAGGTAATATTGAACCATACATAAATAGTCATTTTAATGTAGTTGCAAATATTGATAGTATTTTAATTAACAATAAATACAGAAAAAGGTTTAACTTCGAAAATTCGGATATTTGGATAGAAGGAATAGGGAGTATTTTTGGACAAGGTTTAATTCATCCTATTGCACAATATCCTTTAAATGGTGATGTTGTAACAGTTGCATGCATTAAACATAATGATACAATATTACATTTAGGAAATCCTCTATGCGATAAATGCTTTTGTTCGTTAAATATTAGAGGAATTGAAAACAATAAAGTAAGATTATATGTATTCCCTAATCCTGTAACTTCTGTTTTTAATATAAGATTTGACTATATAGAAAGAGAAGTCTATAATTTATCAATAATTGATTGTGTCGGGAAAAAAGTTTTTTCAAAAATAAACATAAAAAAAGGGAATATTTCAATAAACAAAGAAAACTTAAATTCAGGACTTTATTTTATTATTCTAAAAGATGATAAAGGTAGGGTTTACTCTGAAAAAATCATAATAGAGTAAAAACGAAGCACAACAAACAGATAAACAACATGCGGTTCAGCAGAAATCCGCAAGGACAAAGGGGACTTGCATGGTCGCAAAAATTTTAAATTTGTAAAATAAAAAATAAGGTAAAGATTTGTGCTGTGAGCAATCCGAGATTTTGTCGGAATTTAAACCGCACGTTGCCTATTCAACCGTTAAAAACAATTAAAAAGGCTTTTATGTTTTTATTATTTAACCAAGTTGTTTTGGTCAATTAACTGATGTTCCTGATAATAATTTTGAACAATCCTTAATAGATTTAGGATATGATAACGGATCTCTTGACGATTATGCTTCTACTGCAAAAATAAACGGTATCACAGTTTTAAATATGCAAGAAAAAAATATTGCCGATTTAACAGGCATTGAAGATTTTTTATCACTTGTTGAATGATGGTGTTTTTATAATCAGTTGATTAATCTTGATATTTCACAAAATACTGATTTAGCATTATTAGTATGATTTCCGGCGGATATTATTTCCTGATGATGAAATTCTGATTGTCAGAAAGAAAAAATAATATTACATCTTTTTATTAATACTTTGAAGATATTTTTACATTTTTGCAGTGTAAAATCGGAATTCTGTTTTCAGAAATCGGGATTTAATAACCTTTAATGTTATAATGTACAGAAAATCAATTATTTACAAATGACTTCAAGTGAAATAAGACAATCGTTTTTGGATTTTTTTAAATCAAAACAACATAAAATTGTTCCTTCGGCACCGATGGTAATGAAAGATGACCCTACATTAATGTTTACTAATGCGGGAATGAACCAATTTAAAGAAATATTTTTGGGAGAAGCAGAAATAAAGGGAAAGCGTATAGCTGATACTCAAAAATGTTTGCGTGTTTCCGGAAAACATAATGATTTGGAAGAAGTGGGGCACGATACCTACCATCATACCATGTTTGAGATGCTTGGAAATTGGTCTTTCGGCGATTATTTTAAAAAAGAAGCCATTGAATGGGCATGGGAGTATCTTACCGATGTTCTTAAAATTAATAAAGAAAATTTATATGCAACAGTTTTTGAAGGTTCAAAAGAAGACGGTACAGAAGCTGATGCTGAAGCAAAATCTTTTTGGAAAAAATATCTTCCGGAAAATCAAATTTTATACGGGAATAAAAAAGATAATTTTTGGGAAATGGGTGCAAGCGGTCCGTGCGGTCCGTGTTCAGAAATTCATATTGATTTAAGAGATGAAAAAGAAAAAGCTAAAATACCGGGAAGAGAATTGGTAAATAAAGATCATCCGTTAGTTATAGAAATTTGGAACTTGGTTTTTATTCAATATAACCGAAAAAGTAACGGTAAATTAGAAAATTTGCCTGCAAAACATGTTGATACAGGAATGGGTTTTGAGCGTTTGTGCATGGTTGTGCAAGGTAAAAAATCTAATTATGATACCGACATTTTTCAAATACTTATAACTAAAATTGAAGAAATTTCCGGTAAAAAATACGGTATTAATAATGAACTGAATATTGCAATGCGTGTAATTGCCGACCATTTACGTGCTGTTGCATTTTCAATTACCGACGGGCAACTGCCTTCAAATACCGGTGCCGGTTATGTTATTCGCAGAATTTTACGAAGAGCCGTTCGATACGGATATTCTTTTCTTGATATAAAAAATCCTTTCATATACCAACTTGTTGATACTTTGGCAGAAATAATGGGACAAGCATTTCCTGAACTTTTAAAACAAAAAGAAATTATTATTCAGGTAATAAAAGAAGAAGAAATTTCTTTTTTAAGAACACTGGAAACCGGTATTCGCATGTTAGACGGAATTATTGCCGAAACTAAAAAGAATAATTATAAAGTCGTTAACGGAAGAGATGTTTTTACATTATTTGATTCTTACGGGTTCCCATATGGTTTAACGGAACTTATTTTACGTGAAAACGGTTTAATTATCAGTAAGAAAGATTTTGACGAAGCTATGGCAGAGCAAAAAAATCGTTCAAAAGCTGATGCATCAGGTGAAAAAGGTGACTGGATAACTGTTTCCGAAGATGATATTGAAGAATTTATAGGTTATGATCATTTAGAAACGGAACTTAAAATTACGCGTTACAGAAAAGTTACGGAAAAAAATAAAGATTTGTATCATTTGGTTTTTAATTACACTCCATTTTATGCAGAAAGCGGCGGTCAAGTGGGAGATAAGGGTTACATTGAAGCAAACGGTAAGAAAACATATATTGTTGATACGCAGAAGGAACTCGGCGTAATTATTCATTATTCAGAAAGTTTACCGGAAGATTTACACGCAGATTTTTATGCTGTTGTTGATCGAGTAAAACGTGAATTAACAACTGCAAATCATTCGGCAACGCATCTTATGCACAAAGCGTTAAGAGATATTTTGGGAGCTCATGTTGAACAAAAAGGGTCTTTAGTAGATGAGAAACGATTACGATTTGATTTTTCTCATTTTAAAAAGATGAGTGATGAAGAAATTGAAAAAGTTGAACGAACCGTAAATGCGTGTATTCGTGAAAATATTACTTTGGAAGAAAAAAGAGACGTGCCGATGCCGGAAGCAAAAAAAATGGGCGCAACAGCACTTTTCGGAGAAAAATACGGTGATTTAGTCAGAATTATTAAATTCGGAGAATCGATAGAACTATGCGGCGGGAATCATGTTTCGGCAACCGGGAAAATAGGGTTTTTTAAAATCGTTTCGGAAAGTGCCGTTGCTGCCGGAATAAGAAGAATTGAAGCCATCACTTCCCTTGAAGCCGAAAATTATATTTTCAATGAATTAAAAGCATTTAAAGAAGTTAAATCTGTTATAAAAAGTTCGAAAAATATTAAAGAAAGTATCGAAAAAGTTTTGACTGAGAATAAAAAATTCAAATCATTACTTGAAAAATTTGAAAAAGAAAAAACAAAACATTTAAAACAAAATTTAAAAAATAAAATACAAGAAATAAACGGTATAAATGTTATTGCCGAAAAAATTGAAGGAGCAAATGCACAACAATTAAAGGATATCGCATTTCAATTGAAAGGTGAAATTGTGGATTTATTTTTCGCAGCAGGCATTGAAAATAACGGAAAAGCAAATTTAGCTGTTATGATTTCCGATAATTTAATTAAAAATAAAGGTCTTAATGCCGGACAAATAATTCGAGAGATTTCAAAAGAAATTAAGGGCGGCGGCGGCGGACCTGCTCATTTTGCAAGTGCCGGCGGTACGGATGCTTCCGGAATTGAACGGGCATTGGAAAAAGCAACGGAATTTATAAAATAAAGTAATATTAAAAATATTTAAACTATTGAGGTATGAAAAAATCGATTCTTATATTTATTTTGAGTTTAACAAGTTTCAATGTATTTTCTCAAGGATATATAAAAGTGTATTCGGATTTAGAAGAAGAAACGTCTCAATTTATTGTGTATTTGAATGAAGAAGCACAAGATGCTTATCCTTCTGATGAAACAGAAATTGAAGGATTATTACCGGGAAAATATACATTGCAGGTAAGTTTTGATTCCGATACCATTGCGGATTGGACTAAAACTTTTAAATTGAAAAAAAATGAACATCTGGTTTTTCGGGTTGAAAAAATGAAACAATTCTCAAAAGATGCTGGTAAATTAGGTCGTAATATAAAAAAAGATGCCGAAGGTGACAACGGCTTAGTACAATATTACAGATTGGTTCAAGTGAGAGAAGAGGATAAATAGTATTATTATTTAAATACGTGTTTTAAAAAACCGGCTGTCGCAAAGCATTTTTTTTAACAGGAAAAATATAAGCCGATTAAGCTAAATTATTAATAAATACATTGAATTAGGCTTTTATACAATAATAGTTTTGTTTGTAAAAACAATGAATTCAAAATTCAGATATTAAGCTTATAGTAATTCGCATTTATTTACTATTAAGCTTAACCAAAATTATAAGGTTTTACCCGTAAAAAAACCTTATTTTTTTATTTTTAACATTAGTAGAAATTATAAAACTACACTATTTCAACCTTATTAAAACTTAATATTCTTTAAAATCCTAATTCAGTAAATACAATTGTTATGCGACTTTCCGGATTTGTTCTTTTATTCCGGTTTCCACTCACGATATTTTATTTCTTCCGGAAATGCCTCAGGTTTAAAAACGGAAGATTTATAAAATAAACGAATACATTCTTCAATGCCTTCGGTAACACCGGGGTGGGGATGAACGGTTTTAAAAACTTCATCCAATCCGTTTTCTTCATCAATAA
>JAOZQB010000119.1 GCA_029932445.1 Bacteroidales bacterium
AATATTTCCTTTAATCTATTTTCAACTATATAAAGAAGCATTGAATAAATTTCCTATTCAAAATTATAATCAGTCATACAAATTAAAAAACATAATTACATATCGTTTAGACGGATTAACTTATTCTGATTTCTTACAGAACAACATTTTACTTTGGGATTATAAAAACTGGGTTCATGATGTCAAACAAGTAAAAGAAAGTATCATAAAAAATAGCAGAGCAGAAATTTTAAATCTTGATTCTGAAATTAAATCAAAAATAAATACTGTTTTAAACGGCGAATATTCAGATCATTACCCCAAATATAAAACAGATGAAAAATTTATATATAAAATTGAAAAATTTGATAATAATTCATTACTGCTTAAACTTTTTAAATTAAATGAAACTAAATTAAACTTTTTAAACTTCTTTAAAAAAGAAATTAATGATCCTGTTTTCGTAACAAAATTTCCTATTTCAAAACGAGCAGAATATTGTAATAATTTTTTTAGCGAAAAAGCTTATGCCGACAGTATCAATAAGATATTTCTGTCAGCGGTAAAACCCGAACAAATAAAAAAACATATAAACTTTTACGTCTCAAACTACGGAGGTTTGAACGGATTAAAAGAGTATTCTTTCAGACAAGATTTGTTTTTTGATGCAAAATTGAAAGATGCTTTACTGAATCTGAAAAAACAAATGTATTATTCGACTTATCAAATTGATACCGACTCTTTAATTTATAATAAAAAATTAATTTCTAAAAAAATTGTTAACCCGGTTGAAAATATTCCGGGACCGGATGTTTATCGGATAACCGGATTTAATGAAACAAAGGATAATCAATTATGGATTAACGGATATTATGTTTCTGATGATAACGAGAAAAACGGATTTGTCGGATATTCAGAAGATAAAAAACACATTAAATTTATTAAAACTTCCGGTAAAAATAAAAGTTACAATTTAGTATCGTCAGCATTCAATGACGGTTGTTGGGTTATTACAACAACTTTAGGCGATGAAATTAAAAATACATTAATCAGATATAATAATTCCGGTAAACAAGAATTTTCTCAAGAACTTTCTTATCATATCGTTCCCAGATTAATGAAATATGATGATATAAACAATACACTGTTAATTGTTTTTAACGGGAAATCATTAAATCCGATTTCTGATGATTCGGAACAAATCATTTTTCATTATAATCCTAATGATCAACTTCAAACGTACGAAGTAAAAATGCAAGCAAAAGCAACTGTATTTGACATGATTAGAGTGAACAATAAAACTTTACTTTTTAGTAATTTTGTAAATTACAATGATTTAAACGGAAATATTGTTTATTCTAAAGCAGGTTCACAAAATAACAAGACGAATATTTTAGTTACAATTCTTTCTAAGGGAATGGTAAAAAAACAAATTCCGTTTTTTAATCCTAATCCGTTTTTCGGTGTAAAAGCATTAAAAATTAACAGCAATACTTTAAATATTTTAGGCTATAAATCCGAACTGATAACAACTAATTACAATACGCTGTCAATAAAAGAATTATATTACGAATTAATTGACGCACAAGGGGAAAAAATCTATTCTGCTTGGCACGATTAATGTTTTATTAATATTTACATTAATATTTTTTTATTTTTGTCATCTAATTTTATCATAATGGCTATTAAAAGATACATTTTCACATTGTTTTTTATCCTTTCAATTTCAATTTCATTTTCTCAAATTGAAAGCAAAGGGATTCCGTATATAAAAAATTATTCTCGCGTCGATTATGACGGAAATAATCAAACATTCTCAATTGTTCAGGATAACAGGGGTGTTATGTATTTTGCCAACCAAACCTATATTTTAGAATTTGACGGTAAAACTTGGCGTAAAATATTTTTACCCGGAGATCCGAATATCTATTCTTTGGTAAAAGATCAAACCGGAAGAATATATGTCGGTGCAAGTGTTGGTGAATTCGGCTATTTGAAAATTGCTGATGACGGCAAAATGAAATATCAATCTTTAACCGATAAAATACCGGAAAAGAAGAAACAGTTTACAATCGTCAGAAAAGTTCAAATAACCAAAAATAATCATGTTGTTTTTGTTACTCCTCAAACAATTTACATCTATGAAAATGATACTGTAAAAACAATTGATATCAAAAAACCCGAAAATAATTTCACGGGTTCATTTAAAATTAAAGACCGACTATTTATTCATGAAAAAGGACGCGGAATTCTTGAATTTAAAAATGATAATCCGGAAATAGTTAAGGGAACTGCAGATTATTACACAAAAAATCAACCTTTAGGGATGTTTTCTGCGCCTAATAATGCATTATATATAACAAGCTGGCAAGACAGTGTTAAAATATTATCAAACGGGACTTTAAAAAGTATTGACAGAAATCCGCTTTTATTTAATTTAATATATCCCTCTGCTTATAATGACGACTATTATCTTGGTGGATTATACGGTAAAGGAATGATAATAACCGATAATAAATTGCACGTCATAAAACATTTATCAACAGATAACGGCTTGCAAAACAATACTGTGTGGTGTGTTTATACCGACAGAGATAAAAATATTTGGATAGGAACAAATGACGGAATCTCAATTATTTATGCAAATCTACCGTATACAGTTTTTTCTGCTCAATCAAATTTAAGTGAAGCCGTTGAATCATCTTTTTTATATAAAAACAAATTATATATAGGAAGTGCCGGGGGCTTGTTTTATCGGGATTTCACTTTTAATAACGATACTGAAAATAAAAAATTTACACAAATAGAAAATTCTACCGGGCATACACGAATATGGAAGATTGACACAATAAATAACACATTACTTTTTGCTGCTCAATCCGGATTTTTTGAAGTTACCGAAAATAAAGCTCACCTTATAGGTCCTAAAAACAGTGTAAAAAGTTTTATTCAACTTGCTGATTATCCCGATAAAATTCTTGCTGTCGGCGGTCACGGATTATCAATTTTTTCTTATTCCGAGGGAATCTGGAAATTCAATCACGCGGTTAAAAATTTTAAAGGAAATTTCAGACATCTGGAAGAAGATAAAAACGGATTTTTTTGGATTTCAGATCGAAGCAAAGGTGTATTCAAATTAAAATTAAACAAAAAACTTGATTCTGTTATCGAGAACAAAGCATTTACGGATAAAGACGGGTTACCCGATTTATACGGAAATTACGTTTTTAAGGTTAATAATCAAATCATCTTTACAACGAAAAAAGGAATTTATACTTTTGATAAAAAAACTCATAAATTTATTAAAGACACCAAGTTTAATGATATTTTCGGAAAAGATATAAAAATTGAAAAATTATATCAGTCAAGAAACGGTAATATCTGGTTTAAAGAAGCTATTGATGACCCTAAAATTAAAAATAAACAATCGTGGGAACTTGGTCTTTTAAAATTTAAAGATAATATACCGCAACCAATTATTAAAACACCTTTTTACAAAGTTAAGAATAACATATTCAGCATAAATCAAATATCTGACAATGAGCTTATTGTAGGGACTGAAAGTGGGTTTGTTTTGTATAATTTAAATATGAAAAAGAAATTCGAAGAACCTTTTCCCTCATTAATCAGAAAAGTGGAGTTTATTAAAAATGATTCTTTAATTTTCGGAGGTGCATTTAAAAATGATTCAGGCATAATGGTACTTTTGCAAAATCCGAATAAAATCCCTAAAATACCTTATGAATTTAATGATATACGATTTTCGTTTTCGTCAGTTTTTTATGAAGAACCTGAAAAAATACAATATAAATTTATTTTACAAGGCAACGATACTGAATGGTCTGATTGGAAATTCAAAACAGACAAAGAATATTCAAATTTAGGTCCCGGAACATACACCTTTATCGTAAAAGCAAAAAATTTATACAATGTTGAAAGTAAGACTGCCGAATATACATTTGAAATTTTACCTCCCTGGTATCGAACTTTCGGTGCATATTTAGGATACTTTATTTTATTTATATTATTTATTTACGGTATTATTCAACTTAGTATTTTCAGATTAAAAAAACAAAGAGAAAATTTAAAACGAATTGTTGAAGAACGTACCAAAGAAATTCAAATTCAGAAAGAAGAAATTGAAGCTAAGAATGAAACACTTTCGTTCCAGAATGAAGAAATCAGCCAAAAAAACGCATCTATTACAGCAAGTATAAATTATGCCAAACGTATTCAGGAAGCCATGCTGCCGCTAAAAGATAAAATTACTGCCGGCTTACCCGAAAACTTTCTTTTATTTAAACCTCGAGATATTGTAAGCGGCGATTTTTATTGGTATGCCGAAAAAAACGGAAAAATTATTTATACTGCCGTTGATTGTACGGGTCACGGTGTTCCGGGTGCATTAATGAGTATGATCGGAAGTGAGATTTTAACAACCATTGTAAATGCCAACGGAATTACAAAAGCGGATGTTATTCTTGAAAAAATGAATGACTATGTTATTAAAGCTCTTAAGCAAGAAAAAGAAGGATTGTCACAGGACGGAATGGATATGGCTCTTTGTGTTATTGATAAAGAAAATAAAACCGTTGAATTTGCCGGTGCAAAAAATCCGCTGGTTTATATAACAAACGGAGAATTAAAACAAGTAAAAGCAAGCCGAAACGGTATCGGAGGGTATCAACAGGATGCTAAAGATTATTCATCAGAATTAATTCATTACGAATCACCTACTTGGTTTTATATGTTTTCTGACGGTTTTCAAGATCAATTCGGCGGACCGAAAAACCGAAAATTTATGATAAAACGTTTAAAACAATTGTTATTAGATATTCATTATAAACCGATGGAAGAACAAAATGAAATCTTAGATAAAGTTATCGAAGAATGGATGAAAGATACGCCTCAAACCGATGATATTATTTTAATCGGATTTAAACTTTAAATTTAAAACATGAAACACCCATTATAAAAGCTTAACACCCAAAGGGATGACTAATGCACTACATACCTTTGCATAATAAAAATAAGCCGGCATGCGGGTGTTCCCTGTCTGCCGTCAGGCAGGCTATGTGACCTTTGTAAATTATAAAAATAGACACATGAAACGTACTAGTTCAATTATCTTTTTATTTATTGTAATAATCGTAATTAGTTTTTTATCATGTAAAACAAAATCAATATCCGTAAAAGTTCTGAAACCGGCTGAAATATATGTACCGTCAAACATTAAAACATTAGCTGTCGTAAACAGAAGTTTACCCGCTAAAGGCAACGGAAATCAATTTAATAATGTCGTTGAAGGCATCATTTCAGGAGAAGGTTTATTTGTTGACCGTGAAGCATCCCAAAGAACCGTTAACGGTTTAGCAGACGGATTACAAAACTCTCCGCGATTCAGTATAACCGTTCTTGACGGTTTGAATTTGAGAGGAACCGGAACGGCAAAATTCCCGGCACCTTTGCCGTGGCAACAAGTCAGTCAAATATGCAGAGATTATTCAGCTGATGCTTTGATTTTATTAGAAACATTTGATTCGAATACATCAAGAAGATACGGCTCACAACAAAAAACCATAAAAGAAGATAATAAAGACGTTACGTATACGGAATATAATGCAACAATTGATATTTCCATAAACGCAGGTTGGCGTATTTATGACCCTAAAAATCAGAAAATAGTCGATCAAAATGTTTTTACGGACCGTAAAGCATGGAACAGAAACGGAAGAACAAAAACAGAAGCTCAAAATAATTTGCCGAAACAAGCTTATGCCGTTAAAGATGCCGGTTATTATGCCGGGAAACGTTATGCCGTGAGAATATCACCAAATTGGATTTGGGTTTCAAGGCATTATTTCGTCAAAGGGAATGACGATTTTAAAAATGCTAAATACAAAGCAGATGCAAAACAATGGCAAGATGCTGCTGATATTTGGAAGAGATATGTTAATGATCCGGATATAAAAATAGCCGGACGTGCATGCTACAATATGGCATTGGCTTCAGAAATATTCGGAAAATTTGATGTCGCATTAGATTGGGCTCAAAAAGCATATGCTGATTATCGTCTTAAAGATGCGCGTCAATATATTAATATTTTAGAAAACAGAATAAGAGATGCCGAACGATTAGATCGACAAATGAATGATTAAAACACATTATTTATAAATAATGTGGAGTTAAAAGTTTATAAAGTTAAAAGTCAAAAGTTTATGTTGATTATTGTTAAATATTTTATAACCCGAATTTGGGAAATAATCAAAACAAAATGGAGCAAGCTAACTTTATAACTTTCAAATGTTTAACTTTTAACTCCTGAATTATATAAATAATTCAGGTTAAGTTTAAATCCTTAAATTTACAATAAATCAGATTATATTTTGTTATATAATGTAACAAATAATTAATTAAAATTTCAAAATCAAACAAATGCATATCAAACAAATCATTCTTTCGGGAACATTTATTTTTTTATCAATTTTCGGTTTTTCAAAAAATGCAACTCTGAAAGGAAACGTAATTAATAATACAAAATATAAAGAAATACAACTGCAAGATATTTCATATAACACGATTGAAACTCAGAAACTTGACGAAACCGGTAATTTTAAATTTAATACAACTTTTGATAAATTTAATTTTTATCTTTTGATCCTTGATAAACAAAACTTTACGGTCTTTTTTCCCGAACCCGGAGAACAAACGGAAATAACCATTGATGTTAATAATATTCGAAATCCGAAAATTATAAATTCTGCTCAATCTCAATTATATTATGATTACAGCAATCAAGTAGCTTCACTAAAAAGCGTCAGCAAAAGAGTTGAACTTGTAAAAAAAATGATTACAGAGAATCCGTCATCTCCGGTTTGCATTTTTTTTGTCGATATTTTAAATACTGATGACTATTATTCATACCATCAAAAATTAAGTAAGGGTTTAGCAACTTATAAAGAGAATTCTTTGGTTGCGGAGTTTATCAACAAAACAAAAAATATTAAAAAATTATCCGTCGGAAATGAAGCTCCTGACATCGCATTAGCAAATCCCGAAGGAAAAATCGTTAAACTGTCTTCTTTAAAAGGAAATTATGTTTTAATTGATTTTTGGGCTTCATGGTGTCGCCCTTGCAGAATGGAAAACCCGAATAATGTAAAACTGTATGAAAAATATCACAAAAAAGGTTTTGAAATTTACGGCGTTTCATTAGACAGAGATAAAAATTCTTGGTTAAAAGCAATAAAAGATGATCATTTAACATGGATACATGTAAGTGATTTAAAATTCTGGCAATCTGAAGGAGCAAAAACATATAATGTAAAAGCGATTCCGCATACCGTACTTTTGGATAAAGACGGAAAAATAATTGCAAACGGTTTGAGGGGAGACAGTTTGGCTAAAAAATTGAAAGAACTTTTTGGAGAATAAAATGACTCAAATTCCTGAAAATCCGACCTTAAAAGACTTGCAAGATCATATCAAAACCATTGCTGATGAGCGCGGTTGGAATAAAAATAATCATTTGGAAATTTTTTTACTGTTGTCGGAAGAAATCGGAGAATTAGCCAAAGCAGTCAGAAACAGAATCGGATTATATGCAGAAAAAAACATTGTTGCAAACAATGAAGAATTGGAGTTGGAATTTGCCGATGTTTTAAACTACTTATTTGATTTGGCAAATTGTTTTAATATTAACTTAGAAGATGCATTCAGAAAAAAAGATAAAATTAATGCCGAAAGAATTTGGAAAACTTAAAATTAACGATTATGAAAACAAAAAACTTTCTATTAATTACTGCATTACTGATGTTTTTTTATTCGGGAAATGCACAAACAAAAATTAACAATTCGGAATTACTGAAATCTGAATTAGATACCATTTCAAAACAAAAATTACCGATTGTTTCTGTTGCTTTAAATCAGCAAGGTAATTGGATTATTTTATACGGTGATATCGGTTTTTCATTCGTATCAATGCCTGCAAAATTATCTGATAAATTAGATACATTAAATAAGAAACAAATACCATTGAAAGATATTGATTTCGTCAAGAAATCAGGATGGGTTTTGTTAGCTGAAGATAATGCGTTTTATTCAGATTCAATACCGGAGAACCTTCTTTCCGGATTAAAAAGAATTAACCAACAAGGTAAAATTATTAAATGTATTGATGTTTATAAAAATCAAAGTGTCGTCCTCTATACTTATAAATCTTATTATCAACAAAATACATCCTCGCTTTTAAAAAAGAAATTATCTGATTTAAAATATCGAAATCAAAAAGTAAAAAATGTTGCTTTAACAAAAGATGACGGATGGATTGTATTATACGCTGCTAAAGGATTTTCTTATCATAATATTCCGGTTGCAATGTCAACAAAAATTAAAGAATTAATTCAAAACGGTTCATCTTTAAACAAGGTGTTTTTCTTAGGCGAAAAATGGGTTGTTGTATATGACAACTATAAATATATCAGTAACTTATAGCTTGTAATATGAAATATTTTTGGGGGAGTATTTTATTTATATTATCCGGCACATACGCTTATACCCAAAATGACTTAAGTGCAAATTTGTCAGTTCCGCATCAAATTGAAAACGGGCAAGTTTTTTCGGAAAAATTAACAATTAATAAACCAACAAATTTAAGTCCGTACACTGTATTTACCCAAAAAATCCCTGACGGTTTTTTTATTGAAACTAAGACCGTTCCCGGAGCCGTAATTTCTTTTCAAAATCATATTCTAAGGATTACATGGTTGCGATTAACTTCTGAGAAATCAATAAACATTCCGATTAAAATATCCTGTATCAAAGGATTAACGGGAACTTATTCTTTATCCGGAAAATTAACGTACTTAATTGATAATAAAAAAGGGGAGTACAAACTCGGCAAAAATTATTTTTCAATTAACTCCGAAAATAATACTGTTTCAAAAAATTTAACTGAATACGGTAAAAATTATGATACCCTCCTGAACATAAAATGCATGAGAAGAATAAAGGTACAAACTGATAAATCGTATTTAATTGAATTAACTGTAAATAAACTTCCGGCATTCGTAAATGCTATTTTAACAGATGAAATTTCTCAAAATTTTAATATCCGAAAAATTGATACGATCGGAGCAGAAATTCTTCCGGCGAAAAGAGTGATTCA
>JAOZQB010000120.1 GCA_029932445.1 Bacteroidales bacterium
TCCTATAAAGAAGTTCCTGTTCTCGGAGATTTAATGACTTCGCGTTGGGCATTCGAAGCTCTTGCCGTTGCCCAGTTTAAAGATAATAATTATGAAAAATATTATTTTAAAACGGACATGTTGAAAAGTCAGAATAATTTCATCCTTTCATATCTTATTCCGGAATTAAAAAATTATGCAAATACCTGTTTATCTGATATTAACAACAATAAAATTACTGGTAAAACCAAAGAAAACTTGTTGATTTTAAAAAATGAGTTAAAGAAACTGAATAAAAACGGCAATATTCAATTTGATGAAATTAATAAAATTACTGCTGAGAATTTTAATTCTGAAACGGATAAAGCCTTACAAACTTATTTTAACTCTTACACCAAATTCTTAAACAATAATCAATATAAATTGAATCTGAAAAATGATTCTGTATCACGTTTTTTAATAAATAAATTAGGAAGTCGTGAAGCAGTGTTTCAGTTAAAGCAAAAAAATCACAATAAAAAATTAGAAGAAGTCCTGCGCAACAAAGCAGAATTTGATGCCTTAAAAGAAGAAGATCACCAATTAGTTCAGGTAATTGAGCCGATTTTCAAACTTCCCGAATCTCGTAACGGCAGAGCACATTTTTATGCACCGGTAAAAAAAATCGGAAATATGACTTTCGATACCGTTTGGTTTAATATCATTTTCATTTGGTTTACAAGTTTGATCATTTATTTAACGCTTATTTTTGATGTTTTCAGGAAATTGTTGAATCTTTTTAATAAAGAGTGAAGTATATTATTAAAATCTAAGTGATATTAGGCGAATAACAATTCTTTTAAAGAAAATTGATGAAACTCAAACTCATAAATCCGAAGGATGCTGTAAAATCTGATAAGCAAACAATTGAAAAGGAAAATATTAACTCCTTACAAAAGGGAATTAAGACTTTATTAGAGAAATTAGATAAGGACACAACTGCAAAAGAAGAACATTCAGAACGTGTCGGAATTATGTCTTTTCTAAAAACAGCAGATTATGATGATGCTGATTTTGCTTTTGAAGAAGGTAAAATTGACCTTGCAATAAAAGCAAACAATAAATTCGGGGTACTGTTTGAAACCAAATCAAGCCTTGAAACAAAAGATATGATTTCGCATGATAACTTGAATGTTAAGCCGATGCAACAAGTTATTTATTATTATCTGCAACAACGTACATCCGGCAACAATGAAATTAAACACATTATAGTTACCAACGGATATGATTGGTATATTTTTGATGCTTTGGATTTTGACAGATTATTTTACAGAGACAATAAATTACTAAAAGATTTCAAGGAACATCAAAGCGGAGCAAAAGCAGGTAAGTTAACTGAAAATTTCTATAACGAAATTGCAAAAACCTTTATTGAAAATTCCGATGCAGAATTAAAAGCTGTATATTTTAATTTAAAAGAATATACAAACGGAAAACAAACCGAACTTAAAGCACTGTATAAATTACTGTCCGGCAAAAATTTACTGAAAAAGAAAAAACAAATTGACAGCAATAAGCTGAACACAAAGTTTTTTAAAGAACTTTTGTATATCATGGGTTTGGAAGAACAAAAAGAAGGCAGTAAAAAACTTATACGTGCAAAAACAAAACCTGATGAAGGCTCTTTACTTGAAAATTTGAAAGTAAAGATTGAAGCTCACAGAGTATTGAATGATTTTAAAAATATTGAAAAATACGGCAATACATATAAAGAACAACTGTTCGGAATATCGCTCGAATTAGTTCTGACATGGATAAACCGTTTACTGTTTTTAAAATTACTGGAAGGGCAACTTGCAGATTATCATAAGGACAATTCAGACAAATACAAATTCCTTAACTACAAAAAGGTAAATGAATTTGATATATTAGATACACTCTTTTTTGAGGTGCTTAATGTTCCTGTTGAAGACAGAAAAGATAAAATCAAAGAACGTTATCCGAATATTCCTTATCTGAACAGTTCTCTTTTTGAACCTTTGGCACTCGAAAAAAAAGTTGCTTTTATTTCAGCAATGAAAGACAATCTCTTTTTGCCTTTATATTCACAAACTGTTCTCACAAATGAAACCGTTAAGGAATTACCGACACTTGATTATTTATTGAAATTTTTTGAAGCATACAATTTTGCATCACACGCAGAAGATGATATTTACACCGAAAAAGGAGAACTTATAAACGCATCTGTTCTCGGTTTGGTATTTGAAAAAATTAACGGTTATAAAGAAGGTTCTTTTTATACACCCGGTTTCATTACCGAATATATGGCACGTGAAACCATTCGAAAAGCCGTAATTCAAAAATTTAACGATACTTACAAACTTAATATTGCCGATTTCGATGAACTTCGTAACTATACAATCGGAAATGCCTATAAAAAAGATAAAATTATTGAGTTTAATAAGCTCATTAATTCATTAAAAATAGTTGATCCCGCTGTTGGTTCCGGTCATTTTCTTGTAAGTTCCTTGAACGAAATTTTGTCGATAAAAAGTGAACTCGGAATACTTGCCGATGAAGAAGGAAACCGGCTTGCTTGTAAAATTGAAATCGAAAATGATACAGCAGTTATAAACGACACACAAAATAAGCTGTTCCGTTATTCACTTGATGAAGAAAATAAAATAATAGAAGATAAAAACAAAATACAATCCGGCATTTTTCATGAAAAGAAAACCATTATTGAAAATTGTCTGTTTGGTGTAGATATAAACCCCAATTCCGTAAAAATTTGCCGTTTACGACTGTGGATTGAACTCTTGAAAAATTCTTATTATAATTCGGAAAGTTTACAACTCGAAACCCTTCCGAATATCGACATAAACATAAAAGAAGGAAACTCACTTATAAGCCGTTTTCCTTTGGATGCCGATTTAAGCAAAGCACTAAAAGGTTCAAAATGGAATTTATTTTCATATCAAAATGCGGTTCAAACATATAAAAACACAAAAGATCGAAATGTAAAACAAGAACTGGTAAAATTGATAGATGAAATTAAATCGAATTTTACTGCCGAATTAAGAAGTCAAAATCCGAAGTTGGTTAAATTAAATAAATTAAAGAATAAATTCTATGATTTATTTTCCGGAAACATGCTTTTTGAACCTTCTGAAGAATACGGCGGAAAAAATATCAATAAAGAAACAGAGAAAAAACGAGAAGTTCAAAAGAGAAAAATGGAATCCGAAATAAATAAACTTTCGGAAGAAATAAATGAAATTAAAATAAGTAAAATTTACCGCAATGCACTTGAATGGCGTTTTGAATTTCCGGAAGTATTGGATGATAAAGGTAATTTTGTCGGTTTTGATGTAGTAATCGGGAATCCGCCTTATGTTAGAATTAGAGATATTGATAATAGTCAGAAAGATATATACATGAATTATCACGTTGCAGAAAACCAACTTGATTTATTCCATTTATTTATTGAAAGGTCATTTCAAATTCAAAAAGCAAACGGATTAAATTCTTTAATTGTTCCAAATACGTTTTTAGCAAATGAAAACAACAAAAAGTTAAGACTATTTATATTACAAAAATTTAATGTTCTCAATATTATTGACATTAAGAGTAAAGTTTTCGATGATGCCAATGTTGATGTCTTAATGTATTTATTTCAAAAAACGAAAGATATAGGTGAAAGTAATTATTTTGAAATTTCAGACAATCAAATTTGCTTTAAACACAAATTTGACATTTCTAATTTTTGGGATAATCTCAATTATAATTTTTCCGTAACTTTGGATAATGCATCTATAAAAATTTTGAAGAAAATTATTGACAAATCAAAAACTGTTGATAATTTCTTTGATGTTACAACAGGAGTTAAAGAATATCAAGTCGGGAAAGGAAAACCAAGACAGACAAAAGAACATAGAGAAAGAAATATTTTTCATGCTGATTATAAAAAAGATGATACGTTCTTGCCTGAAATAAGAGGACGTAATTTATCAAGATATTCTGTTACATGGAACAATGAATATATCAGTTATGGTGAATGGTTGGCAGAACCAAGGCAGAAACATTTTTTTGAAGGAGATAAATTATTAATTCGACAAATCCCTGAGAAAAATAATCTTGTTTTAAGTTTAGAAGAAAGCTATTATATTGTAGATCAAACAGTATATATTGCAAAATTAAAATCTGATGTTACTGATATTTCCGAAAAAGCAATTCTTGCATTGCTAAATTCAAAATTAGTTTTTTGGTATTTTTCTAATATTAATAATGAATTTGATTTACTGTTTCCTAAAATAAAAGTCAAGGAATTTAAAGCACTTCCAGTTTTTAATTTTAGCAGACAAGAACAGCAACCATTTATATCCAAAGTTGATAAAATCCTAAAACTAAAAAAAGAAAACCCGCAAGCCGACACCATTGCACTCGAAGCCGAAATTGATAAAATGGTTTATGAACTGTACGAGCTTACTGAGGAGGAGATTGGGATTGTTGAAAACAGTTAAATAACATAAATACCTTAAAATATTTAAGAAAATAACAAATTCGGATTATTGTAAATTTAATAAATTTAAAAACAAAAAAGCCCTCATTTCTGAGAGCTTCTTCCGTACCCGGAGCCGGCATCGAACCGGCACGTCCGTCAGCTGACGGACACGAGTTTTTAAGTTCAGAACGTCTGACAATTCCGGAATTTGTTTTTGAAATATTTATATTTTTTTTAACAATTTTATTGATACTCATCGGATGAATATGACTTACAAATGTGATAAGGTTTGTTATATAAATTACGGATTTTAAACATTTACCCAATGAATGGGCAGAAAAACAAAAAAGCCCTCATTTCTGAGAGCTTCTTCCGTACCCGGAGCCGGCATCGAACCGGCACGTTCATTACTGAACACGGGATTTTAAGTCCCGCGCGTCTACCAATTCCGCCATCCGGGCAACAATTGGATTTTTTAATAAGAAAGAGCGAGAAACGGGACTCGAACCCGCGACCCCGACCTTGGCAAGGTCGTGCTCTACCAACTGAGCTATTCTCGCAATGCGGATGCAAATTTAAAACAAATTTTTCTCTTGCAAAACTTTTTTTAAAAAATTTCAAACGAATATTTTTTTTATCTTTGCAAGCTGAATTTTAACGAAAATTATTGTATTTCGCAAATTCAAAAAATCAAATTGCAAATTTCAAATTTCAAAAATCATGTTTGATAATTTATCGGAACGGTTAGAGCGTTCATTTAAAATCCTGAAAGGACAAGGAAAAATTACCGAAATAAATATTGCCGATGCATTAAAAGATGTTCGCAGAGCCTTGCTTGATGCCGATGTAAGTTACAAAATTGCTAAAGATTTTACGAATACGGTAAAAGAAAAATCACTCGGAGCAAATGTTGTTAAAGCCGTAAAACCGAAACAACAAATCATCAAAATCGTTCATGATGAATTGATTGAATTAATGGGTAAAGACCATGCCGAAATTAATCTTCAAACTAAATTTACCGTTATTCTGATTGCCGGTTTGCAAGGTTCGGGTAAAACAACTTTTACGGCAAAATTGGCCAATTTTCTTAAAACCAAAAAATCCAAAAACCCGCTTTTGGTTGCAGGTGACGTTTATCGTCCTGCAGCAATTGAGCAGTTGAAAGTGCTTTCGGAGCAAGTCGGTGTTTCTGTTTACACGGAAGAAAATAATAAAAATCCGGTAAAAATTGCAAAAGCAGCAATTGATTTTGCAAAGAAAAATGCACACGATGTCGTTATTATTGATACTGCCGGTCGATTAGCCGTTGATGAAACGATGATGAAAGAAATCAGAGAAATAAAAAAAGCCGTTAAACCGGATGAAATTTTATTTGTTGTTGATTCCATGACAGGGCAAGATGCTGTTAATACAGCCAAAGAATTTAATGACAAACTGGATTTCGACGGTGTTGTTTTAACCAAATTAGACGGTGATACACGCGGCGGTGCTGCCTTAACCATAAGAAGCATTGTTCAAAAACCGATTAAATTCGTAGGAACGGGTGAAAAAATTGATGCACTGGATGTTTTTTATCCTGAACGTATGGCAGACCGTATTCTCGGAATGGGTGATATTGTTTCTTTGGTTGAAAAAGCCGAAGAACAAATTGACCAAGAAGAAGCTCGAAGACTGCAAAAACGAATTGCAAAAAATCAATTTGATTTTAACGATTTCTTAAAGCAGTTGAACTCTATTAAAAAAATGGGTAATGTTAAAGATTTGGTTTCCATGATTCCGGGAATGGGAAAAATGGTTAAAAATCTTGATATTGACAACGACTCTTTCAAAGGAATTGAAGCGATTATTACATCAATGACACCTGATGAGCGCAGTAATCCGAAAATATTAAACGGCAGCAGAAGAAAACGCATTGCAAAAGGCAGCGGTTCTAACATACAAGAAGTGAACCGATTAATAAAACAATTCGGTGATACAAAAAAAATGATGCAAATGGTACAAGGCGGCGGAAAAATGGCAGCACTTAAAAAAGCGGCAAAAAAGAAAAAACGCAGAAAATAGAAAGAGAGGAATTAGGAGTTAGGGGTTAGGAATTAGGAGTTTGGGATTAGGAATTAGGAGTTTGGGATTAGGAATTAGGAGTTAGGGGTTAGGAATTAGGAGTTTGGAATTAGGAATTAGTTAAATTTAAAGTAAGTAAACTATTTATAAATATTTGTTTGAAAAATATGTTTACAAAATTATTTTGAATAGCTAACAAGGATTAACGATTTTGAATATCGAAGAAAAAAATCTGTGTTATCCCTGAAATCTGTGTGAAATAAATTAAAAAACAAAATTTATCGATATGAGTTATCAGCTCTTAAACGGCAAAGAAATTTCGGCACAAATCAAAAATGAAATTGCTGAAGAAGTCAAACAAATTATTGCTACCGGAGGCAAACAACCGCATTTGGCAGCTATATTGGTCGGAACTGACGGAGCCAGTGAAACGTATGTTGCCGGTAAAGTGAAATCGTGCAAACAAGTCGGTTTTAAATCAAGCTTGTTTCGTTTTAATAATTCGGTTTCAGAGGATGAATTAATTTCAAAAATTAAAGAAATTAATGCCGATGATAATATTGACGGTTTAATAGTTCAACTTCCGATTCCGGAACATATTTCGGAAAACAAAATTATTGAAACCATTGATCCTAAAAAGGATGTTGACGGATTTCATCCGGTAAATATCGGTAAAATGACCATCGGTTTACCGGCTTATATTTCAGCTACACCCAAAGGCATTTCCGAACTTCTGAAAAGAAATAATATTGAAACTTCCGGAAAACATTGCGTTGTAATCGGAAGAAGTAATATTGTCGGAAAACCCGTAAGCATTTTACTTTCGCAGAAGAATGAAACAGGAAATGCAACCGTTACATTGTGCCACAGCCGAACAAAAAATCTGAAAGAAATTACTTTACAGGCAGATATTATCATTGCAGCAATCGGCAAACTTGAATTTGTAACTGCTGATATGATAAAAGAAGGTGCCGTAGTTGTTGACGTGGGTATTCACAGAGTGAAATCGGATAAAACAAAATCGGGTTGGAAACTCAAAGGCGATGTTAAATTTGACGAAGTTGCTCCGAAATGCTCATACATTACACCCGTACCCGGCGGTGTCGGTCCGATGACTATTGTTTCCTTATTGCAAAACACTTTAATTGCTTCAAAAAAAGAGATTTATAAATAGGATTTTCCTGAAAAGAAAGATAAGAACATCTGAGCATGGTTATAAAAAGAATCTTATTGATATCTGATTAATTAAAAAAAAAAATCATTTGCTTACAAAAATTAAATTTTACTCCGAAACCGAAAAAAAGGCATTTCACCTGCATCTCGCCTACTCTCTTCTCGACGGCATCATTCTCGGAGTTCTGGCGCTTAACGAATTTATTCTGATAAAAGAATTAAATGCATCGCCTTATCAAATCGCTTTTTTATTTCAATTTACAACTGTTGTTTTATTGTTTTCAATTCCGTTAAATGAATTTATTAAACGTAAAGTTAACAAAACTAAATTTTTACGTTTAATTGCCGTTTTGACCAGGGCACCTTTATTATTATTATTTATTTTCCCTAAATCAATTGCCGAGCAATCGGATCAATTTTTTTTCCAAATCCTGTTTCTCGGTATTTTTCTGATTTATTATTCAACAAATCCGCTTATTTTTCCGATGATAAACGGTTATTTGAAAAATAGTTACAAACATGAAAATTTCAGTAAGTTATACGGTTATACCTCAACGGCTAATAAATTGATTATGCTTGTTGCAACTTTTGCATTCGGATTATTACTGGATTCTCAATCGTATGCATACACATACGTCTATCCTTTTCTTGCAATTTTGGGAATTTCTTCAATTTATATTCTGACACAAATCAAATATCAAGCTCCCGTATTGAAGAAAACGGGAAGTTTGAAAGTATCCTTGAAAAAGGTTAAAAAAAATTTACTGCATATTATAAAAACAAATAAACCTTTCCGAGATTTTGAAATCGGTTTTATGTTTTACGGTTTTGCTTGGCTGGTTAGTATTGCCGTTATTGCGATTTTTCTTAAAAACGAATTAAAATTAACTTATTCGGGCATTGCATTTTACAAAAATTTTTATACTACAATTTCTATTTTATTGACCCCTTTTTTCGGGAAATTAATGGGAAAAGTAAATCCGCGAAAATTTGCCGTTTACACTTTTTCAATGATGATGCTGTATCTTCTCTTTATGGGATTAACACAGTATTTTCCGGCATATACCGAAATTTACAACATCAAAATTTATTATTCTTTATTGCTGTCCTTTTTATCATACGGAATTTTCGGTGCCATGATGGGTATTTTATGGTATATCGGCTCAGCTTATTTCAGTAAAGACGAAAATGCTGCTGATTATCAGTCCATTCACTTATCATTAACAGGTGTTCGCAGTGTTTTTGCTCCTTTGGTCGGTATTTTCTTTTATAAAATCATTGATTTCTCAGGTGTTTTTTTAATCGGAATTGTATCCCTGCTGACGGCAATTACTGTTCTGATAATATCTTTGCGAAGGCATAAATAAATCTTATTGTTCAATGATTCTCACTTCCGTCCGTCGGTTAAGTTGTTTCCCG
>JAOZQB010000121.1:0-3504 GCA_029932445.1 Bacteroidales bacterium
GATTTTTTAGTCAAGATATGACTTTTATAAGCATGTTTTCGTTTAATTTTTCCGGTTCCCGTTAATTTGAACCTTTTCTTCGCTCCGCCTTTTGTTTTCATTTTAGGCATAATCTTCTCTTTTTTAATTAATAATTATATAATTTAATTTCTGAATTTACTTTTTTATCGGGGTAATAAACATCGTCATTTTTTTTCCTTCCAATTTCGGCATAGATTCAACTTTACCTAATTCTTCAAGTGCTTGTGCAAATTCCAATAATTTTATTTTCCCTTGATCTTTATAAACAATTGTTCTTCCTTTGAAAAAAACAAAAACTTTCACTTTAAATCCGCTTTCTAAAAATTTTTGGGCATGATTTAATTTGAAATTAAAATCATGTTCATCGATATTCGGCCCGAAACGGATTTCTTTTACGGTTACTTTTGTTTGCTTTGTTTTAAGTTCTTTTTGTTTTTTCTTTTGTTCAAAAATAAACTTCTGAAAATCAACAATCTTACATACAGGCGGATTTGCATTAGGTGAAATTTCCACCAATGTCATATCCAAATCATTAGCAATAACTAATGCTTCATCCAAAGAACATACTCCGGGATCAACATTATCACCGACTAATCTGATAGTCTTTGCCGTAATATATTTACCGGTTTTATACTTATATTTTAAGTTATCCTTTCTTCCCCGGTTGTAATTGGTTCTTCTTTTTGCGATTTTTCCTTGTTTTTAGTTAATATTTTTTTTCAGAATGCAAAGATAATATTTATTTTATTTCTTCTGCAACTCTTTGACTGATAAATTGTGAAAATTCTTCTATTGTCATTTTACCGATTTCTCCTTCGCCTTGTTTTCTTACAGAAAGTGTTCCTGTTTCAATCTCTTTTTCACCGACGATTACCATGTAAGGAATACGCTTCATCTCGTTGTCTCTTATCTTCTTACCGACTTTCTCATTGCGATCGTCAACAAGGGCTCGAACATCATTTTGCAATAATTTTTCTTTTACACTATGAGCAAATTCATTAAATCGTTCGCTTACCGGAAGGATAGCCACTTGATCGGAAGTCAGCCAAAGCGGAAATTTTCCGGCGGTATGCTCAATAAGAACGGCTACAAATCGTTCCATAGAGCCGAACGGTGCACGATGGATCATTACCGGACGATGCTTTTTATCGTCACTTCCGGTATATTCCAATTCAAATCGTTCGGGTAAATTATAATCAACTTGTATGGTTCCGAGCTGCCAGCTTCTGCCGAGGGCATCTTTTACCATAAAATCCAACTTCGGACCGTAAAATGCCGCTTCACCGTATTCTGTTACAGTATTTAATCCTTTTTCCTCACATGCTTCTACAATTGCGGCTTCGGCTTTTTCCCAATTTTCATCAGAACCGATGTATTTACTTCTGTCTTCTTTATCTCTTAAAGAAATTTGAGTTGAAAAATTCTCAAAATCCAATGTCTTAAAAATATATAAAACAATATCAATCACTTTAATGAATTCCTCTTTCAATTGATCGGGTCGACAGAAAATATGTGCATCATCCTGCGTAAATCCTCTGACACGCGTAAGTCCGTGTAACTCACCGCTTTGTTCATAGCGATAAACCGTTCCGAATTCGGCATAGCGTATCGGTAAATCTTTATATGAATGCGGTTTACTTTTATAAATTTCGCAATGATGCGGACAATTCATCGGTTTTAATAAAAATTCTTCGCCTTCTGCCGGCGTATGAATGGGTTGAAAACTGTCTTTTCCGTATTTTGCATAATGTCCGGAAGTAACATAGAGTTCTTTTTGTCCGATATGCGGTGTTATTACCGGTTCATAACCGTATTTTTTTTGCACATTCTTCAGAAATTGTTCAAGGCGTTCTCGCAACATAGCGCCTTTGGGCAACCACAACGGTAAACCCTGTCCTACTCTGCTCGAGAAAGTAAACAATTCAAGTTCTTTCCCAATTTTACGATGATCGCGTTTTTTTGCTTCTTCGAGCATGACCAGATATTCATCAAGCAATTTCTTTTTAGGAAATGTAATACCGTAAACACGTGTCAATTGCTTGTTTTTTTCATCACCTTTCCAATAGGCACCGGCAATACTCATTATTTTAGCGGCTTTAATATAACCGGTATTCGGCAAATGCGGACCGCGACATAAATCGGTAAAATTTCCTTGCTTATAAAAAGTAATGGTTCCGTCTTCCAAACCGTCAATTAAATCAACTTTGTATTCATCACCTTTTTCGGAATAGAATTTTAGAGCATCTTTTTTTGCAACTTCCGTTCTGACATATTCATTTTTTTGTTGAGCAAGTTCAATCATCATTTTTTCCAGTTTCGGAAAATCTTTATCGGTTATTGTTTGTCCTTCCGGAAAATCAATATCGTAATAAAATCCGTTGTCAACAGCAGGTCCTACCCAAAGTTTCACACCGGGATAAAGGGCTTCAACAGCTTCTGCCATAAGGTGAGCCGAAGAATGCCAAAAAGCGTGTTTGCCTTCGTTATCATTCCATTTATAAAAAGTAATTTTTGCATCTTCGTTAATCGGGCGTGTTAAATCATAGGTTTCACCGTTCACGCTTACGGATAAAACTTCTTTTGCCAAACCGTGGCTGATGCTTTTTGCTATTTCATAACCGGTAACTCCTTTCGAAAATTCTTTAACCGTATTATCCGGAAAAGTTATTTTAATCATAATTTTTATTTTTTATACACAAATACAAAATGTGCATTAATTAAGCCCGCAAAGATAATATTGAAAATGAAATATAAGAAAAATCAAAAATAAATTTGTAAAATAAAAAAACTATTCTACCTTTGACCGATTAGTTAAACCAAATAATTAAACCATCTATTTAATTATGTCGGATAAAGAAAAAATAAATACCGAAGAAAAAATACTTGATGCCGCAAAAGAAGTTTTTACGGAAGAAGGCAAAGCCGGCGCTAAAATGCAAATGATAGCCGACAGAGCCGGAATTAATAAATCCTTGTTGCATTATTATTACAGAAGTAAGGATAAATTGTTTGCAGCCGTTTTCAAATTCGCTTTCGGAAAAATGGCATCAAAAATTTTTACTATTTTTAAAAGTGATGATGATTTTTTCACACAATTAGAACGGTTTGTTGAAAATTACCTTTCAATTTTATTGAAAAATCCGTTTATCCCAATGTTTATTTTGGGTGAATTAAACAAAAAACATAACAATATTGCTGCTGAACTAATCTTAAAATCGGATGTAAACATTGATTCTTTTGCAGACATCGTACAAAAAGAAATTCAAAAAGGAACTATAAAAAAAGACATTCAAGCAAAAAATTTAATAATAAATATTTTGGCATTATGCATATTCCCCGTGATTGCAAAACCGATTATCGAACCTGTTGTTTTTAATAATAAAACTGATGCTTATAAAAATTATATTAAAAATCGTAAAGATGAAATTGTTGAGATTGTTTATAATATGATTAAAGTTTGAGGGGCAGCAGGCAGTTGGCAGT
>JAOZQB010000121.1:3604-9070 GCA_029932445.1 Bacteroidales bacterium
AGGCAGTTGGCAGTTGGCAGTTGGCAGTTGGCAGTGGGCAACCGTTTATAAATAAAGTTATTAAACAGAATAATTATGAAAATAAAGTTTCGCATTTTAGCAACGATAATACTATTAAATTCGTTTCAGGTTTTCGGTCAGAATTCCGGTAATTTATCATTAGACAGTTGTCTGATTTTTGCAAGAAATAATTTTGCTCTTTTAAAAAACAACAATTTTAATAATGAAATTTTAAATCTTCAAACAAAAAATCTTAATGCAAATTATCTGCCTTCAACGGATTTTTCGGCAACCGCTCAATACCAATCTCAAAGTATTGAAATTGATATCAATACAGAAGGTTTACCCCCGGGCGTTGAATTTCAATTCCCTGTTCCGCCGCTTGATCAATACGCTCTCACGCTTAATTTAACTCAAACAATTTATGACGGAGGAATTACAAAAGCTTTGAAAGAACTTGAAAAAGTTAAAACAAATTTACAAACTCTGAAAAATGAATTTTCTTTTCAAGATGTAAAGAAACAATTAACCGACATCTGGTTTTCCGTATTATTTCTTCAAAAAACACAAGAACAAATTGAAAATACTCTTAATGAATTAGATGCAAAAAGGAATTCGCTTAAATCGGGATTAAAAAACGGTGTTATTACCAAAGAAAATTATGATTTACTAACTGTAAACATCTTACAATTAAAACAAAGACAAACAGAAATTAATTCCGGAATTGAAAACGCACTTGCAATTCTTTCAATTATAACCGGAAAAACAATAAATTCGGAAATACATATTTCAGTTCCGAATGATACCGATTTAATTGAAGAAAATAATCGCATTGAAAACAAAATCTTTAATTCTCAAAATGAAATTTACGATAATAATATCAAACTGATTAAAGCAAAAAGATTACCGAAAATCGGAGCATACACAATCGGCGGATACGGAAATCCCGGATTAACAATGTTGAAAGACGAATGGAATCCTTATTTTATAATCGGTGCTAATTTACATTGGAATATTTGGGATTGGAACACAGCTAAAAGGAATAAACAAATTCAAAAAATCAATCAAGAAAGTATCAATAACCAAAAATCAAGTTTTGAGCAATCTGTTAATGTTCAAAAACTAAAACTAAAATCTGATATAGACAAATATAACTCACTGATGATTTTTGACAAGCAAATATTAAAATTACATGAAGGCATTTGCAAAGCAATGAGCAATAAACTGAAAAACGGAACCTTAAATTCAACGGAATACATTTCGGCAATTAGTAAAAAACAACAAGCTGCAATTCAACTTGAAATTCACAAATTAAAATTACTGAAATGCAAATATGATTATTTGATTGTTACGGGGAATATATAGAGGCAGTGGGCAGTAGGCAGTAGGCAGTAGGCAGTAGCAGCGGGCAATTAGGATTTAGCTGTAAGAAGTTAACAGAAAATAAAAACAGATAATTACAACTTAAAAACAGAAACATGAGTAAATCAATTTTAACATCAATAATCGGAATATTATTTTTAAGCTCTTGCGGAAATGAAAATGATAAAGCAGATGCATACGGCAATTTTGAAGCCACAGAAATAATTATTTCATCAGAAACTGCAGGAAAAATTATTAAATTTCCGATTAATGAAGGACAAAAACTTACTGATAACCAATTTATTTGTCTGATTGATACAAGTGACATTTTTCTCAAGAAGGAAGTACTTACCGCACAAAAAAATGCACTTGCTTCAAAATATTCCGATATCCTTGCACAAGTTAAGGTTTTTGAAGAACAAAAAAAAGTTATTGAAATTGAAATGAACCGAATAAATAATCTGTTAAAAGACAGTGCAGCAACTCAAAAACAAGCTGATGATATTAAAGGAAAAATAAACGTTTTGGACAGACAAATCGAACAAGTTAAAACACAAAATAAAAGCTTGTTCAATCAACTGAAAGTATTTGATATTCAGAAAGAAATAATTAATAATCAAATTCGAAAATCAGAAATTGTCAATCCCGTTAAAGGAACCGTATTAACAAAATATGCCGAAGAAAACGAAATCACTCTTCCGGGAAAACCGCTTTATAAAATTGCTGATTTATCTGAAATGAAATTAAGAGCTTATGTCAGCGGAAAGCAATTAAGCAGTATCAAAATCGGTCAAAAAATTAAGGTATTTATTGACACGAATGAAAATCAAATGAAAGAATACGAAGGAATTGTTTCTCAAATATCAAATGAAGCAGAATTTACGCCGAAAATTATTCAAACAAAAGATGAACGTGTTAATTTGGTTTATTCAATTATTATTAAAGTAAAAAATGACGGTGATTTAAAAATCGGAATGCCCGGAGAAGTTCGGTTTAAGTAACAGTGGGCAGTAGGCAGTTAGCAGTTCACAGTCGGCAGTCGGCAGTGGGCAGTGGGCAGTTAGCAATTGCAACAGGTAAAAGGTAATTATTATTATTCGATTATATGAACAAACAAGCAATTATAATATCTGGTATTTCTAAAAATTACGGGGATATTTCTGCAATAAAACAATTATCCGTTGAAATACAAAAAGGAGAAATATTCGGATTAATAGGACCTGACGGTGCCGGGAAAACAACTTTAATCCGAATTTTAACAACTTTATTATTAGCTGATGAAGGATTTGCCGTTTTGGAAGGACTTGATATTGTAAAAGATTACAAAAAAATTCGGAAAATTGTCGGTTATATGCCGGGCAGATTTTCTCTTTATCAAGATTTGACTGTTGAAGAAAATTTATCCTTTTTTGCTTCGGTTTTCGAAACAACAATTGAAAAAAATTATGATCTTATAAAAGACATTTATTCTCACATAGAACCTTTTAAAAAAAGAAAAGCCGGGGATTTATCCGGCGGAATGAAGCAAAAACTTGCCCTTTCCTGTGCATTAATTCACAAACCGAAAGTTTTGTTTTTGGATGAACCGACAACAGGTGTTGATGCCGTTTCTCGAAAAGAATTTTGGGAAATGCTTAAAAAATTAAAGGCTGAGGGAATTACCGTAATTGTTTCTACACCTTATATGGATGAAGCAAGTTTGTGCGACCGAATAGCGTTGATGCAAAACGGTAAATTTATGACCGTTAACACACCTGAAAACATTCAAAATAGTTTTAAAAAAACATTATTTGCAATAAAAAGTGATGATAAATTTCGCTTATTAAATGATTTAAGGAATTACGAATTTACGAATTCCGTTAATATTTTCGGTCAAAAATTGCATTATACAGACAAAAGAAACAACGTTTCCGAAAATGATTTATTGACTTGGTTGAAAAATAAAAATCATAAAAACACAGAAACAGAAATCGTTAAAGCATCTATTGAAGATTGTTTTATTGAATATATGAGCAGGGAGCAGTTGGCAGTAAGCAGTAGGCAGTAGGCAATTTTAATTTAATTTAAAAAGTAAAATGACAGATACAAGCATCATATCAGTAAAAAATTTAACCAAAATGTTCGGAGATTTTACGGCTAACGATAATTTAACTTTTGATGTTAAAAAAGGCGAAATATTCGGTTTCTTGGGTGCAAACGGTGCCGGAAAAACTACTGCCTTAAAAATTTTTTGCGGTTTGTCGTTCCCCACTTCCGGTGAAGTTAAAATTGCCGGTTTTGATATTTATAAAGAAACCGAAAAAATTAAGAAAAACATCGGTTATATGAGCCAAAAATTTTCATTATACGAAGACTTAACAGTTAAAGAAAATATTCGTTTTTACGCAAAAATTTACGGAATATCTAAAAACGAAATTAAAAATAAAACCGAAGAATTGCTCGAAAAATTAAATTTTTCACACGCTTTAAACGAAAGGATTAAAGATATTCCTCTCGGTTGGAAGCAAAAACTGGCATTTTCAACGGCCGTTTTTCATAATCCGAAAATTGTTTTTTTAGATGAACCCACAGGCGGTGTTGATCCTATTACAAGACGCCAATTTTGGGATTTAATTTACGAAGCAGCTGAAAACGACATCACGGTATTTGTTACAACTCATTATATGGATGAAGCAGAATATTGTGACAGAGTATCAATTATGGATGCAGGACGAATTGAGGCAATCGGAAAACCGGAAGAATTAATGTTACAATATAATGCCGATACAATGGATGAAGTGTTTTTGAAAATTGCAAGGCAGTAGGCAGTTGGCAGTTGGCAGTTGGCAGTTGGCAGTTGGCAGTCTTCAATAAACAAATAAACAATTAAACAATTAAGCATCTAAACAAATAAACACACAGTCCTCAAATGAAGCAACTTTTATCATTTATAAAAAAAGAATTTTATCATATCTTAAGAGATAAACGAACAATGATAATTTTATTCGGTATTCCGATTGCTCAAATTTTGCTGTTCGGCTATGTTATTACAAATGAACTGAAAAATGTAAAAATTGCCGTTCTTGATTTATCAAAAGATAATGTAACTGCCGAAATTATAAATAAAATTACGGCATCCGGGTTTTTTACTCTTAATAAAAATATTCAAACTGAAAAAGACATTCCGCTGACTTTTAAAGAAGGCAAAATAATGGAAGTTATCATTTTTGAACCCGATTTTGCAAAAAAATTACAAAAAGAAAATTTTGCTGATATTCAATTAATTGCCGATGCTTCTGATGCAAATTCTGCCAACATGATTGTTAATTACACGTCGGGAATTATCATGAATTATCTTGCGAAACTCAATAAAAATGCTGATATTCCTTTAAAAATAAATGTTAATGAACGAATGGTGTATAACGAAGCATTAAAAGACGTTTATATGTTTATTCCGGGAACCATGGCTATGATTTTAATGTTAATTTCAGCGATGATGACAAGCATTGCCGTTACTCGCGAAAAAGAATCGGGCACCATGGAAATCCTTCTTGTTTCACCATTGAAACCGCTTCACATTTTAATCGGGAAAGTAACACCGTACTTGGCACTTTCTTTTGTAATTTCAATGATAATCATAGCAATAGGTAATATTATTTTCGGAATGCCTGTTTTAGGAAGTTTGAGTTTGCTTCTTGCTGAAACTATGTTATACATATTACTTGCTTTATCTTTGGGTATTTTGATTTCAACGGTTGCAAAAAATCAACAATCAGCAATGATGTTATCATTATTTGCTCTGCTTTTACCGACAATTCTTTTATCCGGATTTATTTTTCCGATAGAAAATATGCCGAAAGTTTTACAATGGCTTGCTGCGTTAATGCCTCCGAAATATTTCATTATCATTTTAAAAAATATTATGATTAAAGGAACCGGTTTTGCTTATGTATGGAAAGAAACATTAATTCTTTCGGGAATGACCGTCTTTTTTCTCGGATTAAGTGCTAAAAAATTTAAGATAAGACTTGAGTAATAGTTGGCAGTAGGCAGTAAACAGGACGCAGTAGGCAGTAGGCAGTAGGCAGTAAATTGTTGATAATTACAAGAGACTGAAAAACTGAA
>JAOZQB010000122.1 GCA_029932445.1 Bacteroidales bacterium
CAAAATCATTCATCGGATGACTTTTCGGAGTGGACTCATAATTAATATAATACAATGTATATAATCGGACTCACCGGAGGAATAGGAAGCGGAAAAACCCTTGTTTCAAAAGTTTTTGAAAACTTGGGAATTGCCGTATATAACTCTGATATTGAAGCAAAATTGTTAATGAATAATAATCCCGAGATTATCAATAAATTTAAAATGATTTTCGGTTTTGAGATTTATGACGATAATAATCGATTGAACAAGAAAAAATTAGCAGACTTGATTTTCAATGATAAAAATAAACTGAAAACTGTTAATTCAATTGTACATCCTGCCGTTAAAAAACATTTTACAAATTGGGTGCAAATGCAAAAATCACCATATGTAATTAAAGAAACAGCAATTTTATTTGAAAGCGGTACTTATAAAGACGTTGATAAAATTATTACGGTTACGGCTTCTTTAGATTTAAGAATAAACAGACTTATCGGAAGAGACCGTTTGAGTAAAGAAGCAATAATTGAACGTGTTAATAATCAGTTAAATGAAGATTATAAAATTAAAAATTCTGATTATGTGATATATAACGACAATAAACAATTAATTGTACCGCTAATATTAAAAATTCACCAAAAAATATTAGAAATATTAAAAAAAAAGTAACATAACACATATTTTATACGTTATTTATCAACTAATGCTTAAAAAATTTTTGAGAAAAGAAATTACGTTTACTTTTGCACAAATTTAAAAAACTATGGATTTAAGTAAAATTTTATCAATTTCAGGAAGACCGGGTTTATACAAACATGTTGCACAATCTAAAAACAGTGCTGTTGTTGAATCATTAGAAGACGGAAAACGTTCCAGTGCTTTTATTACCGAACAAATGAGTTCATTAAATGATATTTCTGTTTTTACAACAGGTGAGGATATTAAATTAGAAGATGTTTTTAAAAAGATTTATGAAAAAGAAGAAGGTAAGAAAGCAATCAGTCATAATGCTTCTGCTGCCGAAATAAAAACTTATTTTGCCGAAGCAATTCCGGAATATGATAAAGAAAGAGTTTATGTTTCTGACATAAAAAAAATGATTAAATGGTATAATTTATTGGTTGAAGCCGAAATAATGGAATTTATTGAAAAAGAGGATAAAACTGAAGATTCTGAAGATAAAAAAGAAGCTGAAAAAACGGAAGAATAATTTTTTTTTCTGCTCTTTTGCAATTAAGCGATTATCTGTATCAGATAATCGCTTAATTATTGTTAAAAACAATCCGTAAAAACCATTTAAACTAAAATAGAATTTTTAAATTTGCAGGTTCTAAAACAATGACATAAAATTATGAATAAATATTCCAAACAATTAAAAAAAGTCTTGTCTTTCAGCCGGGAAGAAGCTGTCAGGCTGGGAAATGATTATATCAGCAACGAACATCTGTTTTTAGGTGTTTTAAGAGAAGGGTCTGCAAATATTTTGCAAATATTAGTGAATCATAATATCGATTTGAATTTAATAAAAAAATCAATCGAAAACAGAATTAAAGACAGCGACGGTTCACTTGATCCTAAAACAGAAGAACTTCCCTTGCTTAAATCTTCGGCAAGAACATTAAAACTCATCTTTTTTGAAACAAAAGATTTTAATGAAAAATTAGCAACACCCGATCATTTGGTGCTTGCCATTCTTAAAGAAGAAGAAAGCCAAAGCGGTATAATTTATCAGATTTTAAAAGATAATGAATTAAATTATGATAAAGTAAAAGATATTTTGATAAATACGTTCATTAATGAAGCTGACGGACCTGATAATCTTGATGAAGATGATGAAGATTTTGAAGATGATTATGAAGATGATTCTTTTCACAAAAAAAAGGGGAAACGAGCCCAAAAGTCAGACAGTGATACACCTGTTTTGGATAATTTTGGTGTCGATTTAACAAAAGCGGCTGCAGAAAACAAATTGGACCCGATTGTAGGACGTGAAACAGAAATCGAACGATTGGTTCAAATTTTAAGTCGAAGAAAAAAGAATAATCCGGTATTAATCGGTGAACCCGGTGTCGGTAAATCTGCCATTGTAGAAGGTTTAGCTATCCGTATTACCGAAAATAATGTTTCCAGAGTTCTTTTTAACAAACGAATTGTAACTTTGGATATGGCTTCTGTTGTGGCCGGAACAAAATACAGAGGTCAATTTGAAGAACGTATGAAATCGATTTTAAACGAACTTCAAGATAATTCGGATGTGATTCTTTTTATTGATGAAATTCATACCATCATAGGTGCCGGAGGAGCAAGCGGGTCACTTGATGCTTCAAATATGTTAAAACCGGCTCTTGCAAGAGGCGAAATTCAAACCATTGGTGCAACAACCCTTAATGAATATCGTCAATACATTGAAAAAGACGGTGCTTTGGAAAGACGTTTCCAAAAAATCATGGTTGACCCCACAACAACAGAAGAAACGCGGGAAATTCTTGAAAATATTAAAGATCGATATGAAGATCATCATAATGTAAGTTACACGGATGATGCATTAGATTCATGTGTTAAATTGACTGAACGGTATATCAGCGATCGGCATCTTCCTGATAAAGCCATTGATGCTTTGGATGAAACCGGTTCACGCGTTCATATCATGAATCTGAAAGTTCCTGAAGATATTGCAAAAATTGAAGAAGAAATTAAAACTTTAGTAATTAAAAAACAAGAAGCGATTGATAATCAGGAATTTGAAGCTGCCGCTAATCTTAGAGACAAAGAACGACAACTTGAAACCGATCTTGAAAAAGCCAAAGAAAGATGGACAAATAATCTTTCGCAACATCGAGAAATTGTTCATCAATCAGATGTTGAAAAGGTGGTTGCCATGATGACAGGAATTCCGGCTACCAGAATAGCTAAAGCAGAAAGTGTGCGTCTGCTTGAGATGAAAGCTCAACTAAAAGAAAAAGTTGTAGGACAAGATAATGCTGTCACAAAGATTGTTAAAGCCATTCAACGAAACCGAGCGGGATTAAAAGATCCTAACAAACCAATCGGAACTTTTATTTTTCTTGGTCCTACTGGTGTCGGAAAAACACATCTTGCAAAAAAATTGACCGAATATCTTTTTGATACCGAAGAAGCACTTATCAGAATTGATATGAGTGAATATATGGAAAAATTCTCCGTTTCAAGATTAATCGGTTCACCGCCCGGATATGTCGGACATGAAGAAGGCGGTCAATTGACTGAAAAAGTACGACGTAAACCCTATTCGGTCATTTTATTTGATGAAATTGAAAAAGCACATCCGGATATATTCCATCTGTTATTGCAAGTTTTTGATGACGGACAATTAACGGACAGTCTCGGAAGACGTGTTGATTTTAAAAATACGGTAATTATTATGACATCCAATGTCGGTGCCAGAAATTTGGCCGATTTCGGAAAAGGTATCGGCTTCGGAGAAACAAGTGAAGACGATGATCACAGTAAATCAGTTATTACCAAAGCATTAAAACGTACATTTGCGCCTGAATTCCTAAACAGAATTGATGATGTAATTATATTTAATCCGCTGAAAAAAGAGCATATTTTCAAAATAATTGATATTGAACTTTCCGGTTTATACCAACGTGTTGAAGATTTAGGATATAAACTTAATATTACAAACGAAGCAAAAGAGTTTATTGCCGAAAAAGGTTTGGATGTAAAATATGGTGCAAGACCGTTAAAAAGAGCCATTCAAAAATATGTTGAAAACGAAATGGCAGAAGTCATTATTGAAGCATCAATTACCGAAGGTGATCAAATTAAAGTAGGAATTCAAAAAGATAAAGAAAATAAAAACGAGAAATCAATTAAAATTGAAATCGTAAATACTAAAAAGAAAACGAAGAAATGAAAAGTGTAAAATATAAATTCTTAAAATACATTGGTTTCGATACAAAATCAGATCCTGATTCAGATACCAATCCGAGTACGGTTAAACAATTTGAATTAGCAAAAGAATTGGAAAATGAATTGGAAAACTTAGGATTGAAAAATATTAAGTTGTCTGATAAATGCTATTTATATGCCACTTTACCGGCAAATTCAGATAAAAATCTGCCTGTAATAGGTTTTATTTCCCATATGGATACCGCCCCGGATACAAGCGGAGAAAATGTGAAACCGCAAATTATCGAAAATTATGACGGAAATACCATTCTTTTAAATAAAAAAGAAAATATTCTTCTTTCACCGGAAGATTTTCCCGAGTTGAAAAAATATATCGGTCAAACGTTAATAACAACTGACGGAACAACTTTGCTCGGTGCTGATGATAAAGCAGGTGTAGCAACAATAATGACAGCTGTTGAATATTTAGTAAATCACCCTGAAATAAAACACGGAACAATAAAGATTGCATTTACTCCTGATGAAGAAATCGGCAGAGGAGCAGATTATTTTGATGTTGATTTTTTTGGTGCTGACTTTGCTTATACGGTTGACGGCGGTGAAATCGGAGAGCTTGAATACGAAAATTTTAATGCGGCTAGTCTGAATGTTACGGTAAAAGGACGAAATGTGCATCCGGGAACTGCAAAAAATCAGATGATTAATTCAATCAATATTGCACATGAGTTTCATGCCATGTTACCAAACATAAAGCGACCGGAACATACAAACGGTTACGAAGGATTTTATCATTTAATGAATATTTCCGGAACCGTTGACGAAACGAAAATGTCATATATCATCAGGGATCATAACAGAGAAAAATTTGAAGACATGAAAAAACATGTTCTTGCTGTTACCGACTTATTAAACAAATCCCATCATAAAGAAGTTATAACTGTTGAAATGAAAGACAGTTATTATAATATGCGTGAAAAAATTGAACCTGTTATGCACATTGTCGAAACGGCAAAACAAGCAATGATTAATGCAGATATTAAACCCAAAATTAAACCCATCAGAGGCGGAACGGACGGTTCACGATTATCTTATATGGGTCTGCCCTGCCCTAATATTTTTACGGGAGGGCATAACTTTCACGGTATTTATGAATATATTTCTTTAAATTCTATGATTAAAGCGGTTGAAGTTATTGTTAATATTACTAAAATAGTTCATGATAAATAAGCAAAAGTGAATCGGGAAACATATAAAATAATCGGGATTTTGAGCTGTTCAATTACATTGTTCATTTCCGTATTATATATTATTAACTCATTTAATTCGCTTGAGTTTTCTCAATCACTGTTTTTTTTGGCTTTTTTAAAAATCCTTAATATCTCAGCTTATTTCTTTATACTTTTTTCAGCATCTCAACTAATTAAAGAATTTAGTCCCGTTAATATTGACAAACTCACTTATGCTTATCTCGGAATCGAAGTATTATTTTTACTTTCTTCATATTTAATGAAGAGTTTGGTTCCCGTTTCCTATTTTTCTGCAATATTTGCGATATTATACATTGCTTTATATATTATTTTGGCAACTATTGCAATTAATATATTAAAAGTAAAAAAATCCGAAATAAATATCAACAGTTTTAAAGTATTTATTTTAAGCTATTTAATCATCCTTTTTTTATTAAATACGACCGCTTGGTTTCTTGCGAAAAACTCTTTCACTTTTAATATTGAGGTCTCTGAAATTAATAATATTCTTTCTAAAATAAATTATATCAATATCATACCGATATTTTTTGCATTATTTTTTTTCATAAAGCAAATACAATCAAAAGAACATATCAATAATTTAAATTCATAATTTATAACATATAATATATAGTTAATCATGGCAATAGTCGACAAAGTTCTCGGAAAATTACTCGGTAATAAATCCGTAAAAGATATAAAAAAAATTCAACCCTTAATTTCAGTTATTAATGATGAAGTTGATAAACTTTTAAATATTTCAAATGATCAATTACGGGATAAAACAAATGAATTACGTAAAGAAATTCAAGATTATTTTAAAGAAGAACAATCTGAAATTGACAGCTTAAAAAATGATATTGAAAATGATAAATTTGATTTAACGGAACGAGAAGAGGTTTATAAAAAAATTGATAAACTGGAAGATGATATTGATAATAAAATTGAAACTAAATTAGATCAAATTTTACCGCCGGCATTTGCAATTATGAAGGAAACAGCTCGACGGTACAAAGAAAATGCAAAAATTGAAGTTACCGCAAACGACTTTGATCGCGAATTAGCCGTTAACAGAGACGATATTGTTATTAAGGGGAACAAAGCAATCTATCATAATCAATGGCGTGCCGGCGGGCCGACAATTACCTGGGATATGGTACATTACGATGTCCAATTAATCGGAGGGATTATTTTACATCAAGGAAAAATTGCTGAAATGGCGACGGGAGAAGGTAAAACCTTGGTGGCAACATTACCTGTTTTCTTAAATGCCCTTACAGGAAGAGGTGTTCATATGGTTACGGTAAATGATTATTTGGCAAAAAGAGATGCCGAATGGATGGGAACTTTATATGAATTTCACGGTTTACGCGTTGATTGTATTGACAAACATGATCCGAATTCAGAGTCCAGAAGAAATGCATACCGTGCCGATATCACTTTCGGAACAAATAATGAATTCGGTTTTGATTATTTAAGAGATAATATGGCTTTAAGTCCCGAAGATCTCGTTCAAAGAAGACATAATTATGCCATTGTCGATGAAGTTGACTCCGTTTTAATTGATGATGCCAGAACTCCTTTAATTATTTCCGGTGCGGTACAAAACAGAGGTCAATCACAAGACGAAGAGTTGTTTAAAGAACTTAGACCTAAAGTTGTACAACTCTACAGTAATCAAAAAAAACTTGTTACAAAACTTCTGTCGGATGCCAAAAAAATGATAAAATCCGATGATAAAAAAGAACAGGAACAAGGTGCAATCTATCTTTTAAGAGCTCATAAAGGACTTCCGAAAAATTCGGCAATTATTAAATTCCTCAGTGAAGAAGGAATGAGAACTTTAATGCATAAAACCGAAAATATTTATCTTGCCGAGAATGCCAAACGAATGCCTGAAATAACAGATGATTTGTTTTTTATTATTGATGAAAAAAATAATTCAATTGAATTAACGGATAAAGGAATTGAGTTAATTTCAACCGAAGTTGAAGAAAAAGATTTTTACGTATTACCGGATATCGGTTCTGAAATTGCCGATTTGGAACAATCTGATATATCGGAAAAAGAAAAATTAAAAGCAAAAGATGCATTATTAGCGGATTATTCGACAAAAACTGTTCGTGTTCACGCTATGAATCAACTTTTGAAAGCGTATGCCATGTTTGAAAAAGACGATGAGTATGTTGTTATTGACAACCAAGTTAAAATCGTTGATGAGCAAACCGGTCGTATTATGGAAGGTCGTCGTTATTCAGACGGACTCCATCAAGCCATTGAATCAAAAGAAAACGTAAAGGTTGAAGCATCTACACAAACATATGCAACCGTTACATTGCAGAATTATTTCAGAATGTATCACAAATTAGCGGGTATGACTGGTACGGCTGAAACCGAAGCAAAAGAGTTCTGGGATATTTATGAATTGGATGTTACCGTAATTCCTACAAATCTTCCGATTGTCAGAGATGACCGTCACGACAAAGTATTTAAAACAAAACGCGAAAAATACAATTCCGTTATCTACGAAATTAATGATTTGGTCAAAGCAGGTCGACCTGTATTAGTAGGTACAACGTCCGTAGAAATTTCCGAATTATTAAGTAAGATGCTTAAAATCAGAAAAATTGAGCATAATGTCTTAAATGCAAAACTCCATAAAAGAGAAGCTGATATCGTTGCTCAAGCCGGTAAAAAAGGTGTTGTAACCATCGCAACAAATATGGCCGGTCGGGGTACCGACATTAAATTAGATCAGGAAGTAAAAGAAGCCGGCGGTTTGGCTATTGTAGGAACGGAACGTCACGATTCTCGACGAGTTGACCGACAACTGCGAGGACGTGCAGGACGACAAGGAGATCCGGGTTCTTCGCAATTTTTCGTATCTCTCGAAGATGATTTGATGCGTATGTTCGGTTCCGACAGAATTTCTAAACTAATGGACCGCATGGGGCTTCAAGACGGTGAAGTTATTCAACATCCGATGATTTCCAAATCCATAGAACGTGCTCAAAAGAAAGTTGAAGAAAACAATTTCGGAATTCGTAAACGATTAATTGAATACGATGATGTGATGAATTCGCAACGTGAAGTAGTTTATAAATTAAGACGACATGCATTATACGGTGAACGCCTCGGTGCCGATTTGGCTAATATGATTTATGATACTTGCACCAGTGTTATTAATAATAATTACGGGTTTGATTTTGAGGACTTTAAAATGGATTTATTCCGAACATTAGCGGTTGAAAGTCCGATTGATGAAGAAGATTTCAGAGAATTAAAACCGGATAACATAACAGATACGATTTTTAAACTGGTCATTGAAGATTATAAAAGACGTAAAGAAAATATTATTGAACAAGCATTTCCGGTTATTAAAAATGTTTACGAAACTATGTCGGGGCAATACAAAAATATTGATGTTCCCTTAACCGACGGTATTAATGTTTATCACATTATCGTAAATCTTGAAAAAGCTTATAATACAAAAGGAAAAGAGGTTGCTGTTGAATTTGAAAAACAAATTGTTCTGTCAACCATCGACACTTCTTGGAAAGAGCATCTGCGTGAAATGGATGATTTAAAACAATCAGTTCAAAATGCTTCATACGAACAAAAAGATCCGCTTTTAATTTATAAATTCGAATCCTACGAATTGTTTAAAAATATGCTCGACAGTAATAACAGAACTGTTGTAAATGCCCTTTTAAAAGCAAAATTATTTACGCAAGATCCGGGAAATATCCAACAAGGACGTGTTCAAAAATTAGACCTGAGTAAATATGATACTGAAAAAGAAGAATACGAAGGAAGAGAAGCATCAGGACAATCGCCGGGAAATCAAAATAAAAAAGTGCAACCGGTTCGCGTTGAGAAAAAAATAGGCAGAAACGATTTGGTAAAAGTTAAATTCAAAGACGGCAAAATTATTGAAGGTAA
>JAOZQB010000006.1 GCA_029932445.1 Bacteroidales bacterium
CAACAGATTGATGAAAAATATAAATTTAATGATTTAGATTTATCTAAATTAAAAGTAAAATTTCATTGCGAAAATGACGAGGAATTATATTATCGTTTAGCAAATAACACTGTAAATGAGGATGATATAGCATCGTTTGTAAAAAGTCGACGCAGAGTTTTGGGTTTGGTAACAAGTTTATGGAGCAGTGATAAAGTTGCACCGATAAAAGAAACTGAGTTTAATCCGAAAGAAAAATTTGTTATCAAAAATTTAGAAAATATTGAATTGGCTGAATGTTGTAAACCTGTTGCCGGAGATATTGCTGTTATTTTCCGAAAAAATAATCATGAATTTATTGTTCACAGAAATGAATGTTCAAATGCAAAAATGCTTAATTCAACAGACGGAAAAAATACTGCCAAAATTTTCTGGGATTTAACCCTTGAAACTGAATTTCCGACTAAAATTAGATTTAACGGTTTTGATAATACAGGATTGCTTGCAGAAGTTATTGACATAATTTCTAAAAATTATTATGTAAATATGACAGAATTAAAAATTAATGTTGATAAAAATGCTGTTTTCGGGATTATTGAAATAACTGTTTCTGATGTTAATAAATTAAATTCTATTTTAAAGCAAATTCGAAAAATTAAGTATATCAAAAAAGCCTACCGTGTCGGACCTGATACTGAATAAAAATAATTGATGATTAAATTTATGAATATGCCGAACAGAAGAAGTCAACCGACTTTCAAAACAAGTGAAAAGATCGATATTAAAGAAATTCAAAAAATTTTGTTGACTGATTCAGTTCCCGTATATTTACTTAATTCAGGAGATCAAGATATTCTTAAATTGGATTTTGTTTTTAATGCCGGGAATATTTATCATGAAAATTCATTAATTCCTGAAATAACAAATGCCTTGATTGATAAAGGAACGACATTACTTTCTTCAGAGAAAATATCTGAAAATTTTGACTTTTACGGTGCTTATCTTGAAACAGAAACCGGTAAACATATTGTTTCAGTTACATTATACACCTTGAATAAATATTTTAAAGAAACGTTTCAATTGTTATTTGAGATTTTGTTTGATGCTTTTTTCCCTCAAAGTGAAATCGATATTTTTTTAAAAAATAAATACCAATCTTTTTTAATTAATCAACAAAAAACAGATGCTGTATCCACAGAAATTTTTGCAGAATCAATTTTCGGAAAAAATCATCCTTACGGGATTTCAGTTAAAGAAAATGATTTTAAGAACGTTGAGAGAGGACAAATTCTGAATTTTTACAGAGAATATTATAATGCAAGTAATATGTTTGTTATGCTCTCCGGGAAAATAAAAGATGAGCATTTGCTTATTTTAAAATCATTTCTTAATCAAGTAAAACGTTCTGACACAAATCATTTAAAAAAAGATATTCAAATTCCCGAAAAAAAAGCTGTTAAAATTTTTCATAAAATTGAAAATACGGTTCAAGTATCTATAAAGGTCGGGAAAATAACCATTAATAAATTACACCCTGATTTTTTTAATTTAAATATCTGTTCTGTCATATTGGGCGGATATTTCGGATCCAGATTAATGACGAATATACGCGAAGATAAAGGTTATACATACGGTATTTATGCTGGTAATGTTTCCTTATTAGAATTGGGTTTTTTTGTAATTTCTGCAGATTCAAGTAAAGATGTTTATAAAAAAGCTTTAGAGGAAATTTATAAAGAATTAAAAAAAATAAGAACTGTTCCTGTAGGTAATGAAGAATTAATCAGAGTTAAAAGATGGTTATTCGGTAATATTATTAAAATTTTTGATGGTCCTTTAGCATTATCTGAAGCCTACAAATCTATTATTTCTTATAATTTAACTAAAGATTATTTTTACCGGTATCTTGAAGCAATTAAGAATATTTCTCCTGAAATAATTCTTAAAACAGCACAAACATATTTGCATGAAGATACTATGACAGAAGTTACGGTAGGTGCATAAAAAAAACTTACACTTTAATTAAATGTAAGTTTTTTTTATATATGAAGCTATTATTAATAACCGACCCAAGTCGTTTTGTTAGTACCAACCGGATTAATACAAATTACCGGAATTTGAGATGTATTATAAATCAATTTTTCATCCCATGATGAAAAGAATAATCCTTTATCTTTATTTACTAAAGTCATGATTAATTCTGCATCATTTGCAATAGCATAATCTAAAACTTGTTTTGAGAAATTCCCCTCTGTGGGTGAAGAAACTTTATCAACGTATTTTATATTGTATTCATCAAACAAATTTTTAATTTGCTTTGTGATACTCATAATTCTGTTTTTATAAAATTTACCTGATTCAAATTTAGGAATCATATGAACGGTTGCATCAAACATTTTTGCAATATTGATTGCCCAAGTTACTTTTTGTCTGTCTTGTGTTGATGCCGTAATCGGGAATACAATATTTTCGTATCCTTCAGTGTATCGACGTTTTTGAACAATTATAGTCGGTACATTTGTAACGCTTATAACTTTTAAAACATAACTACCCGTAATTTTTTGGAACCCGACTTTTCCGTGAGTACCCAAGATAATTAATTTTGCTCCCACAGTATCGGATGCTTCTTTTATATTTTCAAATAAATCTCCTTTTTTAACTAAAAATTCAACTTGAACATTATAGTCTTTTGATGCTTTTAAAGAAATTTTTTCCAATTTTTCAGAAATTGCATCATCACTTAAATTTTCATCATCTAAAAATTTATCAGTATCTTTATTAATCACATGTAATAAAACAACTCGATATTTCATCGTATGAGCAATAGAAGAGCCATGATCAATAGCATTTTGACAAACTTCTGAGAAATCCGTCGGTATTAAAATTACATCATTTTTTTTGTTTTTCATGATATAGCAAATTTTAATGTTTTTATAGTAATAACTTCAAATTGAGTTATAAAATTATTGAAAATTACTTAAGTAACCAAATAATTTTTCTTTTTTTTTATACAATATCCTAATTTGTTTGTGATTTTTTCTTTTTTAATGGTGAGTTTTATCAGTATTTATAGTAACTTTGACAAATAATTTAATTTATATCTTATTTGAAAATATTATTGATTGAAAAGTAAATGTCAGAGAATTATATGCAAAAAGTATGGAAAGAAAAGATTTCTGATTTTCAAATATATTTGAAATTAGAGAAATCATTATCACAAAATACAACGAATGCATATGTAAATGATGTTCGAAAATTAGCCGATTATACTGAAAAAGAACCAAAAGAGATTGATTTAAAGGAGCTTGAGGATTTTATTTATGAGCTGAATTCAGTTTATATCAGCCCCAGATCACAAGCACGCATTATTTCGGGTATTAAAGCATTTTTTAATTATTTAGTATTAGAAAATAATGTCGCTAATAATCCGGCATATCTTCTGGAATCCCCCAAAATAGGTCAAAAACTTCCTGAAATATTATCTGTGGAAGAAATCGATTTGTTACAATCAAAAATTGATTTAAGTAAACCGGAAGGACATCGTAATAAAGCGATTATTGAAACATTGTATGCCTGTGGTTTAAGAGTCTCGGAGTTGGTTAATTTAAGATTATCAAATCTGCATTTTAAAGAAGGTTTTATAATAGTTACGGGAAAGGGAAGTAAGCAACGGTTAATTCCGATCGGAGAAAAAGCAATTCATGAAATCAATTATTATAAAGAACATTACAGAAGTCATCTTGATATTAAAATTGAGTTCGAAGATATTTTATTTCTAAATCGCTACGGCAGACAATTGACTCGTGTAATGATTTTTACAATCATAAAAAAATTGGCACAAGATGCTGAAATAAAAAAAAATATAAGTCCTCACACATTTCGTCATTCTTTTGCAACACATTTGGTTGAAGGAGGAGCAGATTTACGTGCCGTGCAAGAAATGTTGGGTCATGAATCAATTATTACAACCGAAATATATACCCATATTGACAGAGAATATTTGAAACAAGTCGTAAATGATTTTCATCCTCGCAATAAATAATTTCATCAAACAAATCATACATTCTGTCCCGTCAATCCGTATATTCTTCATATTAATTCTATTTTTGAACCTTTAATTATTTAAACATTGAAAAAATAGGAAGGGATGAAAGATATTAAAATCGGCAGAATTAATTTAAGAGCTAAATATTTTATTTTTTTTATTCTCGGAATTCTTATTCTCATAGTTTCAATTCTTTTTAGTCATAAAAAAGTACTGAAAGAATCTCCTTATTCGATTGATTTTTTGAATGTTAATACCGAATATGCCGATACAACTTTAAAATATCTGTCAAATGAAGAAAAAGTCGGTCAATTAATAATTGCTGATTTCGGAAAAGCTGAGAATGTGAAAACTGATTCTGTCATAAAGTTATTGTATCAAATTTTACCGGGAGGTATTGTATATTCCACAGACAGTATTTTCCAATTTCTTAATTATCAGAATATTATACAGAAATATTCAAAAATTAACCCGTTTGTATTTTTACCTGAAGAATCAGGTGTTTTTCATTTTAAGGAAACAGAGAATCTTCCGAATTTTAATTTCTTAACAGCTTTTGAAAATGATTCGATAAAAAGAAATTACATGACCGTAATCTCAAAAATTGCCAAACAAATTAATTTAAGTTCCTTATTTTCGGATATTTCTTCCGGAAATATTAACGACAATGATTATAAAGTTTTAAATTCTTCTGATAATCGTATAGCTATTTCTCAAAAATTAATGTCATTTGCAAATGCTTCTCAATTTTTAACTGATGACAGTATCCGATTTGAACTAAATTCTCAATTGATTTCCGAAGGTTTAACAGGAATTATTCTGGATGAAGATGAAAATTCTGATATCATTCAAAAAATTAAAAATGAATATAATTATGAAGGTTTATTTTTAAAGCGGATTAATTCAAAACTAATGAATTCTGATTCTGTTGCAATTTTTATTAATTCCGGAACTGATTTATTTATCACAAAAGAACCGAAAAAATTAAAAAAGATACTTGCAGAGATGATTGAAAATGAACTGATAAATAACGAAATTTTAACAGCATCCGTCAGAAAAATACTGCTTGCAAAAACTTGGACGGGACTTGAGAATAATAGCAGAATTTTAAAACCGGATATTGACAGTCTGTTAAAATCACCCGCAACTTTAATTTCGGAAAATACCGTTTATCGAAATTCAATAAATTTAATAAAAAATAAAAATAATGTCTTACCGTTCAAAAATCTAAAAAAAGCAAAATTTCAAATATTAGTAACAGGAAATGCTGATTTACGGGAATTTTATAAAACATTTAAAACTTATTATTCTGTAAAGTCTTTATTCATAGACATATCTGATGAATATTATATTAAAAAAATCAAAAAAATCAGAAAGAAAAATAATCTGATAATAGCAATGAACAGTATAAAAATTGATTCTGCTTTGATTAATGCAATTTTAGAGCATAACGAGACTCAATCTTTAACTTTAGTTAACTTCGGTAAGCCGAGTAATTTGAATTTTACTGATTCGTTTTCTGCTGTTATTCAAGTTTTCGGGAATTCAGAAAAAGAACAACATTATGCAGCCGATGCAATTTTTGGGGGAATACCGATAAATAGTAAATATCCGTACTATATAAAGAATTTTAAAGTAAGTGATTCTGTCGTTCAAATTAAAAAAGTCAGGGTTTCCGAATGTTTACCTGAAGAAATCGGTCTGAATGCACTTGTATTATCAAAAATAGATTCGATTGCAAAAGACGGGATTCGAAGAGGTGCTTTTCCGGGTTGTCAGATTGTTGTTTTAAAAAACGGTTATAATGTATATAATAAATCTTTTGGTTGGCATACATATGCTAAAAGGCGGAAAGTCCGAAATACAGACTTATACGATTTAGCATCCGTTACAAAAATTGCTGCAACAACAACGGCTGCAATGAAATTATATTCTCAGGGAAAAATACGATTAAATGACAAATTAGGCAGATTTTTCAGAAATACAAAAATTGATTATTCAAATATAAAACCGGATACACTTATAAATATTGACACATTAAAGATTGCTGAAATTAGGGATTTTAACAAACTTTTGAAATTTCAAGACACTTTACATATTAACGATTCCGTATTGATAGCATTTGATACATTGATAGTTACGACAAATCCGAGAAATAATATTTTTCAAGTAAAAATTCGAGATTTACTTTTGCATAAATCCGGAATAACACCGACTTTACCGATTTTACCATATGTCATTTTTAAAAAGAATTTTTACGATTCGTTGGAATTTATCAAACAACGGTTTTATGAAAATATACAAAATGATACAAGCGTAAAAAATAAAACGATTGAATTTAATGCTAGGCAAGAATTACAAAAAATCTATGATACCTATTTTACAAAAAGATATATCAAAGACAGTGCAGAAGTGAAAATTGCTGATGCATTTTATTTAAAAAATGCTTGGTTTGATACATTATGGAGAGATACAAAACGACTACGTGTTTATTCACGAAAAATATATCAATACAGCGATATCAATATGATTTTGCTGCAATCGGCAATTGACAGTTTGAACAGAAGAAGTATGAACAGCTATATGCGAAATACGTTTTATTTACCGATGGGTTTGAATACTATGTGTTATAAACCTCGAAGATATTTTTCATTAAATCGTATTGTTCCTACGGAAAATGATAAATATTGGCGAGAACAATTGTTAAGAGGTAATGTTCACGACCCGTCAGCTGCAATGCTCGGCGGAATTTCCGGAAATGCAGGTTTGTTCTCCGATGCTTATGATTTGGCTGTTTTGGGGCAAATGTGGTTGAACGGCGGTTCCTACGGCGGTATGCGTTTTATTTCGGAGTCGACTGTTAAAAAATTTACGGGATTTCAAGAAGACAGTCACAGAGGTTTGGGATTTGATAAACCGCATAAAAAAGCCATTATCGGAAAAGGAGCAGCAACACAATCATACGGGCATACAGGTTTTACCGGAACATGTATTTGGGTTGATCCCGAAAACGAAATAGTTTTTGTGTTTCTTTCAAATCGCGTAAATCCATCAGCAAAAAATTGGAGAATTAATCGTTTAAAAATTCGACAAAAAATTCATACTGTTGTTTATGATGCAATGAAAACAAATAATTTCAATTAATAAGATAATATTACTTTTGTTTAAAAAAATGAAATCAAAACTAAAAGTCATCGCTTTTGATGCTGATGATACACTATGGGTAAACGAGCCGTATTATCGCGAAACGGAATATAAATTTGCCGCATTGCTTTCCGAATATCTTTCGGAAAAAGAATGTATTGACAAGTTGTTTGAAATTGAAATGCGAAATTTGGAAATATACGGCTACGGAGCAAAAGCTTTTGTGTTGTCTATGATTGAAACGGCATTAAAAATTTCCGATTATAAAATTTCGGGTAAATTAATTGAAAAAATAATTAATTTCGGGAAAGAACTGAATTCAAAGCTTATTGAAATTCTTCCGAGTGTGAAAACAACGCTTGAGAAATTACAAAATAAAACGTATAAAATAATTTTGGCAACGAAAGGTGATTTGTTGGATCAAGAACGGAAATTGAAAAAGTCCGGTTTGGAACAGTATTTTCATCATATTGAAGTTGTGAGCGATAAAAAAGAAGCGGATTATATGAAATTGTTGAAACGTTGTGATGTTGCTCCGGAAAATTTTTTAATGGTAGGAAATTCTTTAAAATCTGATATATTACCTGTACTGAAAATAGGAGGAAATGCTGTATTTGTACCTTTTCATACCACTTGGCAGCACGAAGTGATTGATGAAGATGAATTTTTAAAATTTGAGCATTATAGTAAGATTAAAAATATTAATGAAGTTTTAAGTATCATTTAAATTTTAAAAGAAAACCCCGTATCAATCTTTCAACCTGTTTAGTGAAAAATAAAATACGGGGGAAATTACAGAAATTTAAATTATTTTTCTGTGCTTATTCTTTCTGCGGTTTTAATAAGTTCCGTAAATTCTTTTCTGTATCCGTTTTCGTCATCGTCTAATGATTCTTTTGCTAAAAGATAAGCTAAGCCGTAATCGGCTTTGCCTTTATATTTTGAGTCTCTTAACAACATTCCGAACGAAGCAACAGCTGCCGAAAATCTGAAATTATTCGATGTGTTTTCAAATTTTTTGTTGTCATATTTAACGGTTTTTGTAATTAAAATACTTTTGTCGGAATGTATCGGTTTATATCTGAATTTTATCGTTAATATTTCGTCACCGGAACCGGTAAATTCGTTGTTTCTTGTTTTTCGGTATTTTAAATCATCAACTTTTTCACCGATTTCTTCATTCGAACTTGCGGGAATAATTTCATAAAGTGCTGTCACCGTATGACCGGCACCCAATTCGCCTGCATCTTTTTTATCATCGTTAAAATCTTCTTTTGCTAAAATTCTGTTTTCATAACCGATTAATCGATAGTATTTTACTTGTGCAGGATTAAATTCGATTTGAATTTTCACGTCTTTGGCAATAGTAAACATATTAGCACGCATTTCTTTAACGAAAACTTTTTCGGCCTCTTTGATGTTGTCAATGTAAAAATAATTTCCGTTTCCGGCATTGCTTATTTGTTCCATCCGTCCGTCTTTATAGTTTCCCATTCCGAAACCCAATATGGTTAAATAAATATTATCTCTTCTTTTTTCTTCAATTAAATCAACTAAGGAACTTGTTGAAGATGTTCCGACATTAAAATCGCCGTCGGTTGCAAGGATAACACGATTATTTCCGTCTTTAATAAGATTTTCTTTTGCCGTTTTATAAGCAAGTTGAATACCTGCTCCGCCGGCTGTTGAGCCGCCCGCTTTTAAATCGTCAAGGGCTTTTATAATTTTTGCTTTTTCGGATGCCGGAGTGGGAGAAAGAACCATTCCCGCAGCGCCTGCATATACAACAATTGAAACCTTATCTTCCTGCGAAAGTTCATTCAATAATAATTTGAAAGATTTTCTTAATAGCGGAAGTTTATTTTCGTCTTCCATCGAACCGGAAACATCTAAGAGAAATACGAGATTAGAAGGTTTTATGTCGTTGTAATCCAATTTTTTACCTTGAATCCCGATGTGAAATAATTTATGATTTACATTCCAAGGACATTCACCTGTTTCGGTATAAATTGAAAACGGATGTTTTCCCGTAGGATTAAGATAATCATAATCGAAATAATTTATCATTTCTTCAACTCTTACGACGCCTTTATCCGGCATTTGACCGTTATTCAGCATTCGTCTTACATTTGAATAAGAAGCATTATCAACATCAATTGAAAACGTAGAAAGCGGATTTGATTTGGCATTAAGAAATGCATTTTCTGCAATTTTATCATATTCTTCAGTATTCAAATTGGGATTTCCGTCAGCGGGGATACCGTCAGGTGAGGCAATATCAGATAAACTTTCTTCAGCATACATTTTCTTTCCTGATCGGGATTTATCATATACTGCATCAGCTTCTTCTTTTACGGCTTCAGTAACAAAAAAATCATTTTCAGTTGTTTTACTGCTGTCTTTTGCTGTATCGCAAGCATAAAAATTTAAAATTAATGCAAGTGCAAAAATTTTCAATACCTTATTTTTCATTGTTTGGAGTTTTAGGATTATTAAATGTATATTTGGGATGTTTTTTAAGTATAGATTCCATAATTTAATTAATTTTTTATGAGAAAAATAGTATTTAGTATATTGATAATCAGTTTAATAATATCTTGTAAACATCAACAAAAAATAAGTTCGGATAATAAATCTGTTCCTTTAATTTTAGTTTCTAAAGATTCAAAACAAACGCATGATAAATGGTTAAGTCGTTCTGCGGGAAATCATAATTTTAAATGTGTGAATATGTATGCCGTAAAAAGCAAAGATTCCGTTCGATTATTATTAAAAAAAGCTGACGGAATGATTATTTCAGGCGGGGAAGATGTGAATCCCGCACTTTACGGAAAACAAAAAGAACTTGAAAGATGCGGCACTATTAATCCGCATCGTGACAGTTTGGAGCAAATGATGATAAATTATGCCGTAAAAAATAAAGTTCCTCTATTGGGAATTTGCCGCGGGCATCAAATTTTAAATGTTACGGAAGGCGGCAGTTTAATTATTGATATTCCGACGGATGTGGGCAGTAACTATTTGCATCGTGATTCGCGAAAAGCCGAAGAGCATAAAAGTACGGCTGTTTATCACGAAGTATATATCAAACGAAATACTTTTTTATATAATATCGTAAAAGTTGACAGTGGCAGTGCATACAGCAATCATCATCAGGCAGTTGATAAAGTTGCTCAGGGTTTTACAATTTCTGCTTTTGCAAAAGATAAAGTTGTTGAATCCGTTGAGCCGACAGATACTTTGATACATCCTTTTATTTTGGGAGTGCAGTGGCATCCGGAAGCAATGGATGCTGAAAACCCTTTATCCGGAACCATCGGACGGAAGTTTTTAAATAAAGTCGGGCAACATTTTATCGTTGATTAAACCAATAAATTATGTCAGGAACATCAAAAAAAGCCATATACGGAGCTGTTATTGCAAATATTGCCATTGCAATAAGTAAATTTACGGCAGCCGTTTTTACCGGTTCATCAACGATGTTGTCGGAAGGCATTCACTCGCTTGTCGATACCGGAAACGGAATTTTATTACTTCTCGGAATTAAAAAAAGCAAAAGACCTGCCGATGAAAATCATCCTTTCGGTTACGGAAACGAAGTGTATTTTTGGAGTTTTATCGTTGCAGTATTAATATTTGCTCTCGGTGGCGGTATTGCCCTTTATGAAGGTATTGAACATATTTTGCATCCGAAAGAAGTTACCGATGTTATTTGGAATTATGTTGTTCTGATATTGGCAATTGTTTTTGAAGGTTCCGCTTTATCAATCGGATTAAAAGAATTTAATAAAACAAGAGGGAATGTTTCTTTTTACAAAGCATTAATTGAAACAAAAGATACTTCGACCGCTGCAATTGTCATTGAAGATTCGGCAGCTGTTGCCGGATTAACCATTGCACTTATAACTTTGTTCTTGGGACAAATTACCGGTATTGAATATTTTGACGGTATCGGTTCCGTATTAATCGGTTTATTACTTCTCAGTGTATCCACTTTCTTTGCAATAGAATGTAAGAGTCTTTTAATAGGTGAGGGTTTACCTGAAAGTGATATTCATAAAATAAATTCAATTTTATCAAAAGATGAAGCTGTTACGGCATACAAAAGACCTTTAACTTTATTTTTCGGTCCGGACGAAGTCTTGGTAAATCTGAACGTTAATTTTAAAGATGATTTGGTTTCGGATGAAATTGAGCAAATTGTTGATCGTCTAGAAAATGAAATAAAGAAATCAATTCCTTCGGTTAATCGAATTTTTATTGAAGCGGAAACTATACTTACTAAAAGAAAATCAATGAAATAGCATTCCTTAATCTATTCATTCATAAGTTTATACAAAGAATCTAATTTCGGGACAAGAATAATTTCAATACGACGATTTTTTTGTTTGCCTGCATCATCAGCATTACTTGCAACCGGTTTATGCATTCCTCTTCCCGATGCTGTTATTCTGTTTGCTTTAATTCCCGTATTTTCCGTTAAAATATTGACAACCGATAAAGCACGCTCGGTACTTAATTTCCAATTGTATTTATCCGGTCCTACATTATCGGTATGTCCTTCTATCAGAATTTCGGTATCCGTATTTTTTTCTAAAATTTTTCCGAGTTTAATAACGGCTTCTTTTCCGCGTTCATCAATATCAGAACTGCCTGTTTTAAAAAGCAGTTTTTCTTCCATGGCAACATAGACTTTTCCGTTTTTCAGATAAACATTTAATTCAGAATTATCGAAACTTTTTAAAGCATCTTTAATGATGTTTTTTAATTTATTTACTTCTGCTTTGTTTTGGTTAATCATGTTTTCAAGGTATACAAGTCGTTTTTGTTTTTCTTTAAGAGAATTGTATAAATTACTTGTGTCATTTGAAAGTTTACCTGTTTCAAAAATTAAAGAATCAATGAGATCTTTGTTTCTTTGAAGAAGAGCATCATTTCTTTTTTTTGCATTTTTATAATCATACAGAGTTTTATCAAGAGCATATTCCAGCGAATCAATGGATTTTTGATTTTTCTCGCTTAAAAGGTCATATTTTTTTTTAGTGATAAGGCAAGAAGGCAAAGTAAGAATAAGAAGTGCGATTATGATAAAAACTTTTTGCATGATATTAATTTAATAATTTTTACAAAGTTAAAAAGAATATGTTGATACAGAGATTAAATCAATAAAAAAGAGATTGCCGTTCAGACAATCTCTTTTTAGTATAAGCGAAAATTTTTAAAAAGACAAAATGGTATCTTTTATAATCTTAGCAGCTTCAAGAATTTGTTCTTCATTAATTACCAATGGAGGAGCAAAACGAATGATATGCCCGTGTGTGGGTTTCGCAAGCAGACCGTTATCTCTTAATTTAAGGCATACATCCCATGCTTCTTTGCCGTTTCTCGGTTTGATAATCATTGCATTCAACAGACCTTTTCCTCTGACGAGTTCGACCATGTCAGAATCAATTTTACGAAGTTCTTCTCTGAATATTTTACCGAGTTTTTCAGCATTTTCGGCAAGTTTTTCATTTTTAATAACTTCAAGAGCTGCAATGCCGACTTTTCCGGCAACGGGATTTCCTCCGAATGTGGAACCGTGTTCTCCGGGTTTGATGACTAACATAATATCATCATCGGCTAATACGGCAGAAACCGGCATTGTACCGCCTGATAAAGCTTTTCCGAGAATAAGAATATCCGGGCGAACGCCTTCGTGGTCACAGGCAAGTAGTTTTCCGGTTCTTGCAAGTCCTGATTGAACTTCATCAGCAATGAAAAGAACATTTTTTTCTTTACATAAATCGTATGTTTTTTTTAAATAACCGTCATCAGGAACATAAACACCGGCTTCACCTTGAATGGGTTCTACAAGGAATGCGGCAACATTTTTATCTTCCAATTCTTTTTTCAAAGCATCAATATCATTGTAAGGAATCTTAATAAATCCGGGTGTGTAGGGTCCGAAACCTTTGTATGCATCCGGGTCGGTTGACATTGAAATAATTGTGATGGTTCGGCCGTGGAAATTGTTTTCGCAAACAATAATTTTAGCTTCGTTTTCCGGAATACCTTTTTTCTCATATCCCCATTTTCTGGCAAGTTTTAAAGCTGTTTCATCTGCTTCTGCACCGGTATTCATCGGTAATACCTTATCATAACCGAAATATTTTGTAACATATTCTTCAAATTCGCCCAATACATCATTATAAAATGCTCGTGATGTTAAGGTTAATGTTTTAGCTTGTTCGGTCATTGCAGCAATAATTTTTGGGTGACAATGTCCTTGATTTACAGCTGAATATGCTGAAAGAAAATCGAAATATTTTTTATCTTCAACATCCCAAACAAAAACGCCTTCACCTTTTTTTAAGACTACCGGCAACGGATGATAATTATGAGCTCCGTAACGAGCTTCTTTGTTCATATAATCTTTTGAAGTCATATCAAGAAAATTTAAATAATTAATTAATGAAAAATATCGTTCGCAAAATAACGAAAAATTTTATACAGTATGAGAATGTTGAGAAATAATTTTTGTGATGTTAAAGAACAGTTATTAATTGACAATGGATAATTGACAATTGATAATGAATATCGAATATTGAATAATGAAATATTTTTTGTGTGCCTTTTGTTAAACTTTGAGTTCTTTGAGGTAAAAAAGTTCTTTAAAACTTTTCAACTTTATAACCTTTCAACTTACCGGCTGCTCATTTTTCATCCAATGTTAAAGGGAAATCGTTTCCTCCGGAGTAGGAGTAAGGATATTGTCGAACGCCTTTAAATTTACTTGTGTATTCAGGTACTTGGTCGTCAAGATAAGATTTTAATTCATAGACAGTTACTTTGCCGTCAAGCGGAGAACCGTCAGCACTTCCGTTAAGGGCATCAAGAAGAATGTATGTAAATAAGCCGTGTCCCAAACTTTTAAATTCAACGGCAAATTGTTCGCTGCCGGCTGATGCCAAAACATGAATACCTGCACTTCTGGAAAGTTGTGCGATGGCTTTTTCTTTAACGGCACCTCTTTGAGCAAGAACTTCTGTTGCTCCGCCCGATTGGCAGGCATCAAGAATCATCACTTGTTTTAAAGCTTTTATCAAACTGAATTTCTTTTGCATATATTCGGCATCAAGTGCATTATCCGTCAAATCAGTGAGGTCATAAATCCGTATACAATTGGTCGGAATAAAATAAAAATCGGTTCCGATCATACTTCCGTGTCCCGCATAATAAAACATAAACACATCTTTTGGTTTAGCTTTTGTTGCAATATCGTTTATTGCATTAATAATATGTTCTTTTGTGGCTTCATTATCAATCAAATTGTAAAATGTCATTGTATTAAATAAATTTTTACTGTGTTTTTTTATTACGTTTGAAAATGCTTTTGCATCCGGTTTTGCATAATTTAAATTTAAACTTTCATTTTTGTATTTATTAATTCCGATTGTTAAAATATAGCAATCAGGAAGACTTTCATTACTTTGATAAATGATATTTTGAGAAATAATATTCGATTCAATTCTTCCTTGACTGAAAGCCGAAATTTGAATTTTATTATTTCCGGGAACCAACATCAATTCCAATGATTCGTTTAAACGTCTGCCTCTTTTAACTTTTTTGTTTCGTTTAAAATCAGAAATTATACGTTTTCCGTTTTGGGTTACTTTTATTTCATCTATCCCGCCTCCGTTATCAGAAACTTGAAAATTAAGTGTTACGATTCCTTTTTTGAAAACGGAATCATTATAATTAGTCGTAAATTTCACACTCGGGGGCGGTGATTTTTGTAAATAATCATCTAAGTTCAAATTTTCATTGATTAATCCGCGTGTTTTGTATGCTTGTTGTAATAATCCCGGACGATAAAAATCTTCAAAAAATTGATCGACATTAAACGTTTGCATCCCTTTTACGTAGAAAATATATTTTTTTGCTCCTGCATTGCCGTCAAAAAATCCGCCTCTTGCTTTTACAAACCAATCATCTCTTGTTAGCTGATAATAAGTGTAAATAATCTTTGCATTTACAATTTCCCAAATCTTAACAACACCCTGAATACTGCATGAAATAAGTGATTGATTATCAGGAGAAACCTGTAATGAAGTTACGGCAGATTTATGTCCGGTAAATACCTTAAATAATTTTCCTGATTTCGTACTCCACATTTTAATTGTTCCGTCGGATCCGCCGGTGAAAATGTATTTCCCGTTACCTGAAAAAGCAACAGAATGAATTTGACCTTGATTCGGGTTCAGTTTGTTTAACTGAAATCCCGAAACCATATCCCAAATAAAAACACTGCCGTCCCATGAACCCGAAACAAGTGTTCTTCCGTCAGGAGAGAAATCAAAAGAAGAGACCGGTTGCGTATGTCCGATAAAATTTCGGAACAATTGTTTTGAATCAATTTCATACAATGAGAAATTTTTGTCAAGCCCGCCTGTTACAATGTAATTTCCGATGGGTGAAAAATCTGAGCAAAATGCTTTAATATCTTTAAAATAATTCTCTCGCTTGCCTGTTTTTACATCCCAAATAGATGCATTCCCGTCCCAACTGCCTGATAATAATTTAGTTCCGTCAGAATTAAAATGAACATCAAAAATCATTGCCGTATGTCCTTTTAAAGTTTTAATCAGTTTGCCGTCGGCTGCATTCCATAATTTTATGCTTTTATCACTGCTGCCGGTAGCAATTATTTTACTGTCGGGAGAAAAATCAAAACAAATAACGGCTCCGGAATGCCCTTTTAAATTATAAAGTGTTTTTCCGGTATTAAAATCCAAAACTTTGGCAATAGAATCTTTTTTACCGATTATAAATATTTTACCGTCGGGACTTAATTTTACGTTTGTTTTTCTGTCAAAATACGTTTTAGCATAATATTGCCAATAACTTTCTTGGTCTAAATCAGTTCCCTGATTACTTTTATTAACATATCCGACAAATGTTCTTACAAGTTTTCCGTTAGACGTTCTTCTTAATTTTGCTGTACCGTCATCACTTGCCGTGATAAAATATTTTCCGTCGGGACTGAATGAAGCAGAATTAATTTCTTTTTTATGGGCGTTTACCGTTCTTATTTTCTTGCCTGATAAACGGTTGAAAAATGTAACATTATTTTTGTCTGAAATTAAAATTGTTTTTCCGTCAGGACTGATGTCCACAGAACTGACATCTTTTTGTTTTTCAATATAAGTTTTTACTTTTTTACCCGTTTTTAAGTTCCACAGAACTAAAGGTCCGTTTCGAGTTCCGGAAATGACATAATTCTCATCCGGTAAATATTTTGCAAAAGTTCCGCAACCGCCGCAACTCCCTTTTTCAACTGATTTTAGAACAGTCTTTTTTTCGCCTGTTTCAAAATCAACAATAATGGCTTTTCGATTATCTTCCGAAACCAAAATGTTTTTATTATCTTTACTTACCTGAACTTTAATTCCTGTTCCCAAACCTTTGTCCGGACTGACTTTAAAATCACGAATAAATTTACCGGTTTCAGTTTCAAAAATTTTCCCGTACCAATCGTATCCTCCGATTACAATGTATTTGCCGTCGGAAGTAAAATCAATTGCCGTAACTCTGTCTTTTACTTTAAAAGTTCTGATTAAATCAGCATTCAGAATGTTCCAAAGTTTTACGGTATTATCGGTACTGCCGGTTGCAATGTGTTTTCCGTCGGGCGTAAAACACAATGCTTGAACGGTTCCTTCATGACCCAGAAAGGTTCGCATTTCTCTGCCGGTTGCAACTTCCCAGAGTTTAGCTGTTCGGTCTCTTCCGCCGGTAACAAGATATTTTCCGTCAGGGCTGAATGCCGTAATTTTAACAGCTCCGAGATGCCCTCTTTGGATGACTGTTTCCAGCTCCTGAGAATGTGAAATTTTTATAAAACTTAATAAAATTGTAAGGTAAAATAGGTGTTTCATAAGGTGTGGTTTTTAATGAATGATTTTGCTGTTTAATATGAATAAATTATACAGATTACATAAATTTAAGTTTAAAATTATTTGGTTTTCATTATTTGTTTTGTAATTCTCAGTATATTTTCAAAATATTGATTACAATAATTTGTTAATATTTTTTTTGTATCATCCGGATACGATTTATAAACATCGAGTATTGATTTTTCTAAATTTTTTTGATTCCTTGTCAGTTCTTTTTCCGTTAACGATTTAAAAATTTTTGCTTCTTCAATTCTTTCGGGATAACTTTGTTCAATAAATTCAACATATTGATTGAATGTGAAATATACATGATCAGGGTAATCGGATAAATTATTTTTTTCATTCTCAAACTGAATTTTTTCTGAATCAGGATAGTGTTCAAATCTGACTTTTTTATTTGTATTATAAATCCCGAAATAAATCGGAATATACGGAAAAAGACATCCGTTATACGGAGCAATCCAAATTAAAGAACCAATCGGCAGAGGCATATTACTTCGTAATTGTGCAACAAAACTGAATTGAGTTGTTTCTGTGCAAATTCCTCGTATCTTATTTTGATGCGGATTCTTGTTTTCCGGAAGTTGACAATAGCTTGTTTCTTCATAATGGCTTGACAAAACATTTTCAATATTTTTTTTGGTAATTTTTTTCTTCGGTTGAAAAGAAAACGGTAAAATTTCATTTTCTGAATATTGTTTTTCTGAAAAATAATTTATTCCCGAAAGATGTCGCGGAATATTATAATCAGCATTATTGCATGCTGAATCTCCGTAAGCTTTTCGGAAATTAAAACTTTCGTCTTGTTCCGGGTGATACCACTTTCTTTTTATTGCATAATCAATTAAATCAGTTGAAGCAAGAAAATTCATACTATCCTTTAAATCAACTTCTTGTATCGTGTAATAATTCGGAATTACGGCAATTTCATTGTCCGGAATTCTTTGAGCAATCCAATGTTTGCCTTTTATAACGGATAACATCCATGCTTCTTGATTATCGGCAATGGTATATGTTCTTCCGGACGATTCGTATCCGTATGTTTCAATTAGTTTTCCTGCAAGTTTTACGGTTTGTCTTGCCGTTTTTCCTCTTTCAGCTAAAATTTTTCTTAAATAATATCCGATATTTCCTGTTGCGGTATCTTCTCTTGAAGTACAGGCATTTGAACAAATAACGACAGAATTTTCATTCATATATGCATCAGCAAATTTTTGTTTTGTTACCTGAAAACGAATGTAAGAAAATGTTTTTTCGATTTGCGGAATTTTTGTCCCGTTCAATAAAGTTAAAGAATCTGTTTTTTTATACTTTCTTTCGGGAACTTTAAACCAATTTACCAACATTTTTCCTCGGTCATCCTCATTATGTCCTACCATAACCGAACCGTCTGATGTTGTATTTTTTCCGGCTACAATTGTATAACAGTCAATATGTTGATTAATTTGAGAAAATGCCGAAGAAACTGAAAGGAATAATATTCCGGAATATAAAATAATATTTTTAAGCATAATTTTTTTTATTACAGTAATTGTTTTTTTGATTTCTTTTAAATTTATAAATTTACGAAATTTTAAATTTAAATCAAATAAATAAAACGAATATGTCAAAAAGAACCATAGTAACTTTACCCGGAGACGGAATAGGAAGAGCCGTTCTCGATGAATCTGTAAGAGTATTAGACGCAGCCGGTTTTAATGCCGAATATGTTGAAGGCGATATTGGTTGGGAATTTTGGAGAAAAGAAGGAAATCCGCTTCCGCAAAGAACCATTGATTTGCTTGAAAAACATAAAATTGCGCTTTTCGGTGCCATCACTTCAAAACCGAAAGACGAAGCATTTGAAGAATTATCTCCCGAATTAAAAGAAAAGGGGCTTATTTATTCAAGTCCGATTGTCGGTTTGCGCCAACATTTCGGTCTGGAAATATGTGCACGTCCTTGCAAAACATATAAAGGTAATCCTTTGAATTTTATCCGCAGAGGCAAAAACGGTGAAATTGAAGAACCCGGAGTTGATGTCGTAATTTTCCGACAAAATACCGAAGGCTTATACGGCGGTGTCGAATGGAGCAATCCGAATGATAAAGTTTATGATGCATTAATGACACATCCTAAATTTGTAAAGAATTTCAGTAATGCACCACGAGAAGATGTTTCGATTTCAACCAGAATTTTTACAAAGAAAAGAACAGAAAATATTTTACGAGCCGCATTTGATTATGCCGTAAAATACGGATACAAATCTGTTACTTTAGCTGAAAAACCGAATGTAATTCGCGAAACTTCCGGAATGATGTATAAAATGGCCTTGCAAATGCAAAAAAATGATTATCCCGGAATTGAACTTTGGAATACAAATATTGATGCACAAATGATGTGGTTGACAAAAAATCCTGAAAATTACGGTGTGATTGTTGCCGGAAATATGTTCGGTGATATTGTTTCCGACGGTTTTGCCGGTTTAATCGGCGGTTTGGGTTTTGCTTGCAGTGCACAATGGTCACTCGACGGTGTTGCTGTTTTTGAACCTACTCACGGTTCGGCACCGAAATATGCCGATTATGAAACATCAATCGTAAATCCGATTGCCATGATTGAATCGGCTTGTATGATGCTTGATTATATAGAAGAAAAAACGATTTCGGATAAAATCAGAAAAGCTGTTGCCGAAGTTATTGCCGATGGAAAAGTAAGAACTTACGATATGATGAAAATGCGCGGAACTGCCGATGTTATTAAAAATGGAGCGGCTTCAACAAAAGAAATGGCGGATGCGGTTATTGCAAAACTTTAATTAATTATTAAGAGGATGTCCGAAAAGTATTGAAAAGTGTCATTCTGAACTTGTTTCAGAATCTTTTATTGTGTATTGCAGTTGTTTATGCAGATACTGAAACGAGTTCAGTATGACTAAACAGGACTTTTCAGACATCCTCGTTTTTTATAAGAAAAATAAGATGACAGAAGAAATAAAAAAACTTTGGGGTGAAGAACTTGCTTGGATAAAAGACGATAAATTACGTGAAGCAACTGCAAAAACCTGGGAACTTGCTCTTGAACGCAGCGTACTTACGACTGATGATTTAAGAAGAATTCCGTTTACATTGCTGGTTCCGACAAAGGTTACTTTTATGGAACATAAAGCATCGGTTGTGCATATTGCAAAAGATGCCGGCGAGCAAATTAATAAGTTTTATCACGGCGAACTTCCTGTTAATGAGGATGTACTAATTGCCGGAGCCATACTTGCCGATGTCGGTAAATTGTTAGAATATGTTTTGGATGAAACCGGAAAAGCCGTTCAAGGCACATACGGAAAATATTTACGTCATCCGTTTTCGGGTGTTTCAATTGCAGAAGAATGCGGAGTGTCGGCAGAAGTTTGCCACATTATTGCTGCCCATGCCGGCGAAGGAAATATGGTCAAACGTTCAACGGAAGCATATATCGTGCATCATGCCGATTTTATGACTTTTTTGCCTTTTAAGGAGCGGTTGAAGATATAATATAACTTGTTCCGTACAGTATTTTAACCGCAAAGAACACGAAGTTTTTCACAAGAGACACAAAGAAGTTTGTGAATTTGTGTTTTTTGTGGTTTAGTTCTGATTAGTTTTAATATTTCAGCTTTTATTTTTTCTTCATTACAAAAACAATATTAGAAGTTAGTTTTGTTTCGTCAATAATTTCAACTTCAAAGTCATAAGCAGAAACAATTTTCAATATTTCACTTTTTGATGTAAAATGCAGTTTGTCGAATTGTGTTTTGTTAAATTTAAGAAGTTTTGTTGAGAAAAATTCAGAAAGTTTAGTGCCTTTGTGTTTTTTCTTCATTTCCGAGTTACCGTCTCGAATAATGATTTTTCCGTTTTGTTTTAAATGTTTGACACATTTTATTATGAGTTCTTTTTGCTTATCTTTGGGCATGTAATGCAACACATCGTTTATTACAAAAGCATCGCTTTCCGGAAAATCGGTAATAAGAACATCGTTGCAAATAAAATTTAATTTGTTGTTTTTTGAAATGTTATGATTTGTCGTATTAATTTTATCGCAATCGTAATCAATTCCGGTCAGTGTTCTTTCTTTCGAACAAAAACTTAGCATATAAGGTAAATAGCCGTAACCTGTACCGATGTCAGTAATGTGTCCTTTTTTCGGTAATATATTATTAAAGAAATCGTAATTTTTTTCAATCTTGGTTTTTATGCGTGTATAATGCTCTGTAACAGGTCCTTTGTATATGTAATTTGTAATCAATTTTCTTCTGAAATAGGTCGGAATTTCGTATTTTTCTCTTATCTTTTGATATTCTTCGCTCATTAATTTACGAATATTTTTTGCCTGTTCTCTGCTTGTTTCTCCGTATTCATCAACAGAAATCCGTTGTAAAACATTAATACTAATTTGTCCGCTTTTCAGGAAAGGTTCGCCTTTCGGAATGCAATCACCGGCACCCTGAATAATAATCGGTAAAATATCAATACCGAGTTCTTTTGCATATTCAAAAGCTCCTTTATGAAAACGTTTTATTTCTAAATCGGGCGAACGACTGCCTTCAGGATAAATCAATACAGAATATCCTTGTTCAACTTTCTTTTTCAGAAGTTCCAGATTTTTTTCAAAACCGTTTGAAGTCGTATAGTAGTCGGCAAATTTTACAATTTTACCGTAAAAGATATTGTTTTGAACCCAATCATTCGTCAGTATTAAAATTTTCGGATGTAACATTAAAATAAGCGGAATGTCAATGTGTGATTGATGATTTGCAATAATAACCGCAGGTTTTTTAAAGTCTTCTTTAAATGGATTATTAATAATTTTTTTTACATTCAGCGGAATATAAGCAATCATTTTTGAAGTCAGAAAGAGCCAATAATGAAAAATTTTCTTTTTATTATTTTTTCCGAAAGGAATAAGAGATAAAATTCCCCATAGTAAAAGTGTTATAAATGAACCGATTACAAAAATCAAAAAAACTAGAATACCGAAAAACAAATCTTTAAATGTAACCGGTGCACTTCGCTTTTTACCTTGTTGTCTGATAAGGAAATTAAACAAGACAGGTTGTAAAGTATAAGTTACAAAAACAACGGATAATATTCCGATAACCGATAAAAATGCAATGGAACGCATAGCCGGATGCTTGGCAAAAATCAAAACGCCGATTGCCGTGATTGTCGTAATTGCCGACAATAAAACCGATGTTTTGTATGAGGGCAAATTATCCGTTCCGTAGCGATATTTCTGTAACAAACCTTGTGTCATAAAAATGCTGTAATCAATGCCCAAACCGAAAATAAATGTTGAGATGACAATGTTGAAAATCGTAAATTTAAAATCGAAAAGCCACATAAAACTTAAAGTCCATAACCAACTGATTAACATTGGAATAAATGTTATCAAAGTCAGTTCAATGCGTCCGAACCAAAGCAGGAGAAGCACAAAAACGGCAAGTAAAGAAATCTTTACAAGGTCATTAAAATCTTTTTTGAGGATAAGTACAATTTTATCCGTAATGTATTTTTTATCAACAATATAAATGTTTTTATTATGTGAAATTTTTTCGTAAACTTTTTCTTTATTTTCTTGTTTTAATTTCAGAAACGTAACAATACTTGTTAATTCTTTGTTTTCGGTAATTAAATCTTGTCCGAGAAGTTTAATCAACAATTGATTATCATCATTTTTTAAAGGGTGAAAATCTTTTTCGAGGAGATTGTAAAATTCGGAAAAAGCATTTTCTTTAAAGCCGTATTTCTTACCGTAATTGATAATTTTTTGTTTTAAACTGTCCGTATTTTTATTCTTAAAATAAGTATTCCAACGATTAATTCTTGTTTGTTGCAAACTGTCGGATACAATAAAATAACTTACTGAACTGTAGTTTTTTACAATATTGTTTTTATGAAGTTGTCGAATTTCCGTATTCAAAAAATCATTTTTTGCAAGTGCTTCGTCAAGCGTTTTTCCGGTTACGACCAAGTACATTTTTCGCAAGGCATCATTTGAAATTTCGGAAAGATGTTTTTCGGCCTCTTTTAATTCAGGCGACATATAATTCATCTTATCCATATCGCTTTCAAATTTTGCTTTATGAAAGGTAAATAAACTTGCTGTCGTAATTATTAACACAATAAATATCAAATACTTATTATTATGAAACGGAATTGCAGTAAATTTTTCAATCAGATTATATTGTTTTTTTTCGGAATTTTTTTTATCTTTTTTCAGAAAATGAGGAAGAACAATCAGAGCAAATAATGCCGCTGCCAAAACACTGATACCGGCGAACATTCCCAAATCTTTTAACGCATCGGAACGAACGAATAAAAGACAGAAAAATGCAGCTGCCGTAGTGATGCTGCTCATTAAAATCGGCAAAGAAATATCTTTAAAAATATGTTCGGCTTTGTTTTTACTTCTGAAATGTGTAAAAATATGCAGCGAGTAATCAATTGATATTCCGACCAAAACGGAACCAATTCCCAATGAAACGGCTGAAATCTCACCTTTTAAGAGATATAAAATCGCAACTGAGACAGCAGCTCCGAAAGCCGCCGGTAAAAAAATAATAAAAAATATGTCGAAACGTCTGTAAAAAAATGACAGAAATAAAAATAAAACAAAAACTGCAATGCTGACGGTTAAAATAATATCATTCTTAATGCGTTCGGCATTTCCGACAGAAATAACGGGAGCACCGAAAATTTCAACTTTAAAATCAGGTATTTCTGATTTCAAGTCTGTAATTGTTTTTTTAATTCCGTCAATTAAAAGTTTATTTTTGCCTGTTTGGTCATTCGGATATTTTGACGTGAGAAACAGAAAAAGGTGTTTTTTATCTTTTGTAAAGATGTGATTATCATAAACTTCGTAGCTGTTATCAAGTTGAAGATTTTGTAAACGTTTCAAAACAAGCGGAGTAATACTTAAAGGATCTTTTTTTATGAATTTTTTGGTTATCAAACTTGCAGGCGAAATCAATGTTCTGAAATCGGCGGCAAGTGTTTTGTCCAGTTCTTCATCCGTAAGTATGGTATCTAATTTTTGATAATCATTTTCGGTAAGAAAAATGGGTAAATTACGATAAAACACACCGTATAATTCATTCATCATTTGATTATCAATTGTATTTTTTATTTCCGCAATATGTTCGGAACAGTTGCTTTGAAGTTTGTGTGTTAAAGTATCCGAAAAATCAGATAATTTCTCCGGATTTACCTTATTTGTAGTGTCGTTAAAAGAAATGTTAATGATGATTTTATCATTTAATTTAACTTGTTTATTGGCAAAATTAAATCGCTTTAATTCATCATCAACGGGGATCATTTTTGAAATATCTTCCGAAGTGTGAATCTTTAATGCCGTGTATATTGCAAGTGCAAAAATTCCGGAAACAACCAGCATTAAAAGTAATTTCCTGTTTTTAAAATAGTTGTATAGTGATATGAACATATTAATCGTCGTGTTTTATTTTTTATTTTTTAACTTTGAATTAGACATTTATGTATTATCAATTGTTAATAAGGTAAAAAAAGTTTGATTTCATAATTTCTGCTAATGTTAGAAATATAAGATTGTCCGATAAAAATTTTATCAACGGGTTAAAACCCTATTGTCGGTATTTTTTTCAGCCCCCGACTTAAGTCGGGGGGTAATATAAAAATCCGACAAAACAAGGACTTTAGTCCTTGTTAACGAATTTACATACAGGGATATAATAAATATGTATTTCGTATTTACGCAAGTTTTTTTAATTAATCGGACAACAATGATTTCACAATTAAATTGGTGAAAACGCCATATTATAAATATCCAAATCTCTGTAATTGTTCATAATCGATAATTATTTTTTTAATCTACACATTTTCCTGTAACCTGCAACCTGAATCCTGCACCTTGCAACCTGAACCCTGCACCTTGCAACCTGCACCCTGAATCTTGCACCCTATCAAAACCCTTCCGTATGCTCAAGTTCAACATTAATATCATAATTATTTTTTAAATATTCTGCCGTTTTTTCTGCAAAGAATACCGAACGATGTTGTCCGCCCGTACAGCCGAAATTTACGGCAAGATTTTTAAACCCTCTCGATTGATAATTTTTCACTGCTGCTGATACAATTTGAGAAATTGATTTAAAAAAATTGTTAGCTTCATCTAAATTTTCAAGAAAATCAATCACTTCTCGGTCTTTTCCGCAAAGTTCTTTATATTTTTCGATTCGTCCGGGATTATTTATAAACCGACAATCAAAAACAAATCCGCCGCCGTTTCCTGATTTATCTTCGGGAATCCCTTTTTTATATGAGAAACTGCTGACTTTAATCGTTAATTTTTTACCGGAAATATTTTTAAGCTTTTTTGAATCGGTAACAGATATTAAAACTCTTCTTAATTCAGGTATTTCAATCGGCATTTCTTCTTTCTCAAGAACAGAACTTAAATTTTTTATTGCAAAAGGAATACTGTCTAAAAAATGTTTTTTTCGTTCGAAAAAACCTCTGTAGCCGTATGCTCCCATGGCTTGCATAATTCTGACAAGGACATAGGCATAATAATGTTTATCGAAACCGGAAACATCAATTTTGTACGTTTCTCGTAACCGGTTTAAGTAATGTTTTTTTATTTCTTCTCTGATATTTTCCGGAATATTTGCTTTTGCATCATACAATTGAGATGCTAAATCATAATGCAAAGCCCCCTTTCTTCCTCCCTGATAATCAATAAAATATATTTTATCATTGTGCAGCATGATGTTTCTTGACTGAAAATCTCTGTAAAGGAAAAAATTGCAATCAGCTTTTAAAAGATATTCAGAAAATAAATTAAAATCATCTTCTAAAAGTTGTTCATCAAATAAAATATCCGTAAATTTTAAAAAATTGTATTTAAAATAATTCAAATCCCACATGATGGATTGCCTGTCAAATGCTTTCCTCGGATAACAAATTGAATAATCTACTTTATCGCTGACTTTAATTTGAAGTTCAGCCAAATTTTCAACAACTTTTTTATATAATTTTACTGATTCTTCCGGAAATTCATTGCTTTTTCTTACTTTCAATAATCTGTTAAACAGAGTTTCATCTCCCAAGTCTTCTTGTAAATAAATATGATTTTTTAAATCTTTCGCATATATTTCGGGAACATTTATACCGTTTTTAATGAAAACATCGGATAAATATAAGAAAGCAGAATTTTCTTTTTTATCGCTGTTATAGGCAGCAATAACGGATCGATCAGCACTTTTAACCCTGAAATATATTCTGGAAGAACCTGACGGCGGAAGTTGATAAATTTCCTTAACTTCTTCTTTAAAGGTTTTTTTATAAAGCTTTTTTATGTTTTCGCTAATTATTTTTTGCATATTCATTATTTATTAATAAAAGCCAAAAATAAAAAAAGAGAGACAATTTGTCTCTCTTTTAAATTATTTATATTGAAAATTATTTTACGGGTGCTTGTTCTTGAACGATGACATCAACTAGAATATAATCATCTGAATTATAACCTGCAGTTCCTCCTACGGCTTTCATAACACCTTTTTTCCCGTCTTGTAATTCAAAAGCAATAATGTCACCTTGTGCAAAATCACCCACATTTTTAATAGCATTTGACATATCAATACTTGAAATTAAATAATCATCATTTATGTTTGCCCAGTCTGAAAAATCTGCAACTTCACCAGTAGTTAAAATTCTTAACATTGTAGCATTTGCATTAGATAATATTAATCCGTCATGTGTAGAAATACTAGTCGTTTTTGTATCAGGTGAAACTAAATGAGGATTTCCGCCTAAGTCTTTAGTGTAATTTCCGTTGTAATACCAAACGTCAATAACTGAAATTGTATCAGCACCGTATCCGCTTGCTTGAGAGTGATTCCAAGTTTGGAAAGTTGTTAATGAAGCATAGTCGCCGTTTCCGTATTGACCTGCTTGAGCACAATACATTTTTAAACCTGAGAATTTAACAACAGGTTGTCCTTGTTGAACAGTAATGGTAACAGAACCTTTTCCTATTTTATCATTTTTATCCGTAACTTGTACTTCAAAAGTAAATGTTTCGGTTACTTGGTCACCGGGAATACTCATACTAAAATGCGTAGTTGTATCCGTATCAAATCCGCTTGTTATTACATCACCGAATGAGGCATCATCTTTAAAATAAACAATTTGTTTAATTTCTCCGGCTGCATATATTTCTCCGGCAATTGCGACATCAGAATTTGCCATAACGGTTTGATTACCTGTATCGGTACCAAAAGTTACCGTAGGTGCGGCAAAATCCGTTATATCATTTTTACAACTTGTCATAAATGCTGTAGTTAAAGCAATTACGGCAATAATTAATACATTAATTTTTTTCATAAGATTCAAAATTTAGTTAATAAAAAATTAAAATTTTCAATTCATAAAACGCATGAAACATGATATGATTGTGCAAATTTACAAAAAAATGTTAATAAATCTTAAAATTCAGCTTTCAAATTATTAAAAAATATAAAAGTATCTTGATATTCAATATTATCTGTATTGTTTTAATAAAAAAAGTCTCTAAAATTCGGAAGAAAATTTGCATTATTGAAATTAATTTGCATAAAATGCAACATTTTAACTAAAAAATTCGTATATTTCAGAACTGTAGAGATAAAATTTAAAAATAAGGACTTTTATGAGGCAATTAAAGATAAGTAAATCTATTACAAACAGAGATAGTGAATCCCTGGATAAATATTTACAAGATATAGGCAGAGTAGACTTATTAACCGTTGATGAAGAAGTTTCTTTAGCTCAACGTATTAAAAAAGGGGATCAGGAAGCATTGGAAAAATTAACTGAAGCCAATCTTCGATTTGTCGTTTCCGTTGCCAAGCAATATCAACACCAAGGTTTGAGTTTGCCTGATTTAATTAATGAAGGGAATCTCGGTTTAATGAAAGCGGCAAAAAAGTTTGATGAAACCAGAGGTTTTAAATTTATTTCCTATGCCGTTTGGTGGATTCGTCAATCAATTTTGCAAGCCCTTGC
>JAOZQB010000123.1 GCA_029932445.1 Bacteroidales bacterium
TTTTTATGAGCTTTAATACTCCAAATTTTACTTTGAACATTAAGCTTTGCAGGTAGTTTTAATTCAGAATGAAATATGATATATTCCGATTGATGTACAATTGTTTTCAATATTCTGTCATCAATCCGATTTTTAAGAAAGTCATTTAAATTTTCAATTATTTTCCAACTTATTTTTGTATAAAAAAGAGGATGCAGATTTTTTTGTCCGGACGAAATCTGTTGATCATCATTTTTAACGACATCATTATATGCTATAATATTCTTCAAATCAACCGGATAATTATAATCTGATATTTGAGTATAAATGAAATTTGACGAGATTTTGAGTCTTTTCCTGAAAAGATATTTAATTTTATTTATTAATTTTAAGAAAAAAATCATTCTGATTGCTGTTGAGAAATTATTGATAAAACATCTTTCTGTTTATTTTTAAGTTCTTTTTAAAAGGAATCGTAAAATAAAATACAGATCCTTTGTTTAATTCGGATTCAACCCAAATTTTTCCTCCTAATAATTCAACAATATGTTTAGAAATTGATAATCCGAGACCGGCACCGCGATATAATTTTTCATCATTTTTTTCTAATTTAATAAATCGGTTGAATATATTTTTTTGTTGTTCTTCGGTAATTCCGATACCGGAATCTTTTACAAAAAATATAACTTCTTGCATAGCGAATTGAATTGTATATCCTGTTTCTATAACACCTTTTTCAGTAAATTTTAAAGCATTATCAATTAAATTAATAAGAACTTGTTGAAGTCTGATACGATCAGTAAAAATTGCTATATCCGTATCATCATTTTTATAGAATTTAAGTTCAATATTTTTATAGAGATTTTGCTTACTTTTTCCTGTATACAAATTCATCAAATCATCTAATAATTTATTAACGAAACATTCATTCTTGTTGATTATCAGTTGACCGGCTTCTATTTTTGAAATGTCGATAATATCATTTATAAGATGCAACAGCGTATCACTGCCGCGGATTATGTACGAAAGTAATTCATTCCTTTTTTCTGTATCATAATCATTTTTAAACAGCAAATTAGAGAAACCGATAATGGCATTCATCGGGGTTCGAATTTCATGAGACATATTTGCCAAGAATGCTGATTTTAAACGATCTGATTCTTCTGCTTTTTCTTTTGCCTTTTGGAGGTCAGAAGTTCGTTCTTTTACAAGTAATTCGAGCTTATTACGGTGTTTTTCAAGTTCGTTTGCCTGCTTTTGAATTTGTTTATTTTTATTAGTAATTTCAATATTTGTATAGATTAATTCTTTATTTATTTTTTGTTTTGATATGATACTTCTGATAAGCAATACAATTAAAAAAAGAATAATAAAAACAATAATTCCTGCTAATATCAGTAAATTTTGTTGTTTGTCTATTTTATTTTCCTGAATATTTAATTGTTCTTCTCGTTTATCAATTTCTTTTTGTTTCTTATTAATGTCGTCGGTTAAATTTTTTAAAATTTCTTTTCCTTCCTTAACTTTTTTATTCTGTTCTCTGATAACTGTCTCTTTTTTAGTAATTTCAGATTTTTTATTAAGTAATTCATTTGTTTTAGACAACAATAACTGTTTTTGTTTATTGATATCAGTTTCAACATTTAATAATGCCTTTTTTTGCTCATTCATTTTAAAATATTGAATAAGGATTTCATTTTTTTTAGTTTCTAATTCTTTTTGTTTTTGTTTAATCTCATTATTAAGTTCTAAGATTAAGTTTTTTTGTCTTTCTAACTCTTTTCTCAGAGTTTCAACTTTTCCTTTTTCTTCTTTCAGTTTGATTTCTTGCTCTTTATAAAGTTCTTTTATATCAATTTCAGAACCGCCGAGAAGTAAGAGTTTCGGTAATATTTTCAGATTATTTTCGGTAATATTTTTTTTATTAATCTCAAAACCGATTGTTTTATCTTCAGAATAAATAAAATTAATCATTATAAGTTTTTGTTGTAATGAATTGTCAGTTATAACAAGAATATTTTTTCCTTTAATTCGATTTATTACGGAATATAATTCATAATTTTTAGTGTTATTTATATATACAATTTGAGGTTTTGCCTTCAAAAGTTCCCGGATATTATTAGTTTGAAGAATTTCTATAGTTTTTCCTTTTAAAGTTTGATTTCGTGCAAGTTTTTTAAGATAAGGTAAAATTATATTATCATTTCCGTAAACAACAATTTTAAATTTTTCAATATTATTTTCATTTTCCCATTGTATATTCAATCCGAATTGATAAATAAAAACAGTTTTTATTTCAGCATCAGAGTATGATTGTGCTTCAGAAACTGTATTAAAAAAGGGAAACAGAAGAATTACAAGTATATATGTCCGAAATTTTTTAATCAAAATCAGCAATTATTTTAAAAAATTCATTATATTAGGAGGCTCTTTAACATAACTTATTTAAAATGATCAAAGAATCTAATAATAATCCGAAATTACAATTTTTTTTTAAAATTACAATTTTAAAATAAACTTTAAAAATGATGAGAATAATAATATCTTTAATATTTTTAATTTTCAGCTTCGGGAAATTGTATTCACAAACTGATACAATTAAAGATAATATTTTCAATATGTCGTTAGAAGAATTATCAAAACTTAAAATATCTTCAGTTTCTAAAAAATCAGAGAATCTTCTAAAAACCCCTCAAACAGTAATTGTTATTACGAAAGAGCAAATGAAGCGAAGAGGCTATACGGATTTGGAACAATTATTTCATGATTTACCGGGATTTGATATTTCCAGAGGAAACGGGACACAATATTCTCAAATTTATCAAAGAGGTTATCGAACAAAAAATACCGAAAAAACGGTTTTAATGATTGACGGAGTAGAAGAAAATGATTTGTGGAGTAACAGTGTATGGCTTTCCAGACAATATCCTTTAAGTAATATTGAACGAGTTGAAATTATATACGGACCGGCTGCAACAATATACGGAGCAAATGCCTTTTTGGGTGTTATTAATATTGTTACGAAAACAGCAGATCAGATAACAGGAGATAAAAAACATTTCGGAATAAACTCTCAATTCGGATACGGTTCATATAAAACTCAATATGCTGATATTAGCATAGCTGCTAACTCAAATCATTTTTCATTAATATTATCAGGAAGAATTTATAATTCGGAGGAACAGGATTTATCAAATTACTCTGATTGGGATTATAATTTAGAACCTTATGATATAAATTATTATAAAGAAATTCTCGGAACTGACAATAATGATATTGCACAAACAGCCATGGAGCTTGATAATCAGGCATATTATTATTCCGATGAACTTAACGGAACAAAACCTGAATACAGCAATCAAACAAAAGATTATCTTTTTTACGGTAAATTAAAAATAGATAATTTCACTTTAGGTTTTGAAAGTTTTAAACGAAATGAAGGATACGGAGCTTGGTACAGAGATGATTTTGAAGTAGGTCCTAAATTCGGTGCAAGTTGGGTTCCCGAAAACACTTTCTTTTATACGAAATATGATAAAAAATTTTCAGATAAATTATCTTTAACCAGTTTTACAAATTTTAAAATTCATCAACTGACCGGTGACTGTGAAGAACTTTATTATAAAGGGTATTTTAATAAAGAATACAATCTAACTGACATTGCAGATACCTCTTCGGAAAATGATATTTTGCTGACTACTGATTCAATTCAAAAACCTTATTGGGAACATTCTTGGTGGAATACGTATTCTCAACAACTCAGATCAGAATTGAGAATGGTATATAATCCGCTTGAAAATTTTAATTTTATTACCGGAATTGAATTTAGAGTCAGTCATATTCAAGGAGCTTATTTATTCGGTTATACAGAAAAACCCGAAGAAACGGCAATTCCTGAAGAATCTGAAGGCGGAAATCATTTCTCCGGCAGGGATTTGGGGCTTTTTATGCAAGCCGGTTATTCACCGTTTAAAAATTTAGATTTTGTTCTCGGAGGTCGAGTTGATAATAATAAAATAAGACTTTCCGGAGGATACGGAACCGTTTTTAATCCTAAAGCAGCTGTTGTTTTTTCCCCTTCAAATTTAATTTTTAAAATAATTTATTCAGAAGCCTTTATGGATGCCGGTTATTGGACAAAATACGGTACAACACCGGGCAGGTTGCTGAATAATCCGAACTTAAAACCTGAAAAAGTTAAAAATTTAGAATTAAGTATGAGTTGGAAAGTAAATGATTACATTTTTACGGATCTTGCACTTTACAATTCTTATTATTCAGGAGCAGTCGGCACCGTTGACGTAACTTTTATTAATGAAGAAGGGAAACATGTACAAACAACTCAGCATCAGGCAATCGGAAATATAAATATTCAAGGTTTGCAAAGTAATTTATATTTAAATTATGCAAATTATTCTGCATATTTAAATTATACTTTTACAAATCCGTATAATGTAACTGATACAAAAATCAGAATTGGTGACATAGCAAGTCATCATATAAACTTTGGAATAAATGCGTTGTTTTTTAATAAATTGAATATAAATATGAGAGCAAATTGGGTCGGAGAAAGACCGACAGGCATAGTAACAACGATAAAGAATAATCCTTTGGATAAAATTGAGCCTTATTTTCTGTTAAACAGTGCTGTTTCTTATAAAATCTATAAAGGAATTTCAGTTCAAATTCTTATCAATAATCTTCTTGATAAAGAATACTTTGATCCCGGAGTAAGAAGTGCAAACGGAATTTATTATGCTTCAAGATTACCTCAAAACAGACGAAATTTTATGTTAATATTAAATTTCGATTTATAAAATTAATTATTATTATAAAGTTCTTCAATTTGATTTTTATATTTCTCAATCACAATACGCCTTTTTAATTTTAAGGTTTGAGTTAACATTCCGTTTTCTATAGTGAAATTTTCATCCGAAAAGATAAATTTCTTGGGGATTTCATAATTCCCGTAATTATCTTTCAAATTTTTACGAATTTCAGCACTCATGAATTCTTGAACAATCGGTGAATGTATTAGTTTACCTACCGGTGTTTTTATTTTCAAAAATTCGGCTGTTTTTTCTAATACGGCACAATCGGGAATAACAATGCAAACATTATACGGTTTTCCGTCACCGTAAATCATAGCATTTTCGATATAAGGCAATAAACGAATATCTTCTTCAAGAGCAGCGGGAAAGACATATTTACCGTTTTCTAATTTATATTGTTCTTTAATTCTCCCCGTAATAAAAAGATAACCATCTTCATCGATTGTTCCTCTGTCACCGGTTTTTAGCCAACCGTCTTCGGTAAAAACTTTTTTTGTTTCTTCAGGTTTATTATGATATCCTACCATTAAATTAGGTCCTTTAACTTGAATTTCACCATCTTCACTGTCATCATTTATCATAGAACAATCAATTCTGACATCAATGAATTCCAAAGCAGAACCGACACTTCCCGGTTTATTCAGTTCCGGGCTGTTCATCGAAATAGCGGGTGAGGTTTCACTTAAACCGTAACAATCATAAACAGGCAATCCGATATCACGAAAGAAATAAGATATTTCATTATTCATTTTTGCACTGGCTGTAATTGATGCAATTAATTTTCCGCCGAACTTTTCTTTTATCTTAGAAAATACCAGTTTATGTCCGATATTTAACTTTAATTTGGTGACAAAATCAATTTTTCCGTTTTGTAATCTGTTCTTTTTTGCTGCAGCAACAGACATATCAAATAATTTTTTCTTAATTCCGCCTTCTTCATTCATTTTAGCATGAATGCCGTCGTAAATTTTATTAAATACACGCGGTACAGCAATTAAAAATGTAGGTTGTACTTTTAAAAGGTCATCAGCCATCGTTTCCACACTTTCCATAAACCCGATTGAACCGCCGTTAAAGAACCAATTATATAATTCAGCAACTTGTCCGTAACTGTGTGCCCACGGAAGAATTGATAAACTTCTTGAAGTTTCGTTTAAAAAATGATATCTTCGAGAACCTGCACGGGAATTTGAGACAAAATTTCCGTGTGTCAGCAGAACACCTTTCGGGTCGCCGGTTGTTCCTGATGTATAAATTAATCCTGCAATATCATTGACATCCGGTTTAACGGAAGCAACCGGATTTTCTGCTCCGATTTTTTCAAGATATTGCATACTTTTATTCCCGGCATAATCCATAATATAAATATGTTCCAAGCTTTTAATTTCTTCTTTAAAATGTTTTACTTGATCATAAATATCTTTGCAGGAAACCAATAAAAATTTTACATCAGCATCATTTATGATGTATTTCCAAGTTTTCAGGATTTCATTTTCATACATGGGAATAAAACGAGCACCCAATCCGTATGTAGCAAAAGCAGCAACTGCCCACTCTGTTCGGTTATTTGAAATGACAGCAACGCCGTCTCCTTTTTGAATATTTAATGATGCCAATCCGCCTCTGAAATTATCAACTCTTTTTCGTACATCATCATATGTAACCCATTCGTAGTTTCCGGTTTCTTTATTTTTGGTTCCGAAGAGTTTATTGTTTTTAAATTTCTCGACACTAATTTCAAAATGGTCAACGAGATTATCGGGTTTTTCTATTGTTATCATGTAAAAGTAGTTTTAAGATGTGAGTTAATAATCGGATTACAATATAAATATTTAATAATAGAAAACTGTAATTTTCTAAAATATAACAACTATTCTTTAAATTTTTTGTTTAAACTTTCAGTATTATTAATGTAAAACCTTATAATAGAATGAAATATACGACCGATTATCCAAGATGTGAAAAATGTAAGCGAAATAAAACCTGCTACAATTAAGAAATCATCATTAAATCGACCGTTTTCTTTTATATATATGAAAATAAGATTTGCAGCAAAAACAATGATTGAAAAAAGAATTCCTATTGCTGAAGCAAAATGTTTTTTAAGCCAAAATGTTGTCATAATCGTTACCCAAAGCGGTAATATCCCAAACCACATATAAAAAGGCGTATCATCCCAATAGTTTTCACCGGTTAATAACCAAGCAATTATATGTAATACGATAATACCGATTATATTTATTAATAGTGTTTTTCTTCCGAAATCTTTTGTATTTAAGGGTTTACTAAATAATTTGAAAGATTTATTTCCGGTTTCTATAATAAATTCAGTGCCGCAATATTGACATTTCTTTGCATTTGCACTAACCGGTGCTGCACATTGCGGACATTTTAATTTTGTAATTGATTGTAAATTCATAGTATCAAATTAGTTATCAGAGTTTTGTAATAAAATGATATACCGGTTTTCTATGATTTCCCCTCCCACTCCGAATAAAATTGAGAAAGGTATTGCTTCATAAAATCATGGCGTTTTTGTGCCAGAATTTTACCTGTTTCAGTATTCATTTTATCTTTCAAAAGTAATAATTTTTCATAGAAATGATTAATTGTCGGTGCCGTACTGTTTTTATATTCTTCTTTGCTCATGTTTAAATTGGGTTTAATCTCCGGATTATAAATTTCTCGTTTTTTATAAGCGCCGTAGGCAAATGTTCTGGCAATTCCGATTGCTCCCATAGCGTCCAGACGGTCGGCATCTTGAACAACTGCAAGTTCCGGGGAATAAAAATTACTTTTGTTATGACCGCCGAGGAAAGATATGTTTTCAATAATTTTAACAACTTGATCAATTATCTCATTATCAATATTTAAAGAAGTCAGAAATACTTTTGCTTTTTTGGGTCCGACGGTTTCATCACCCTTGTGAAATTTATGATCGGCAATATCGTGTAACAAAGCAGCAAGTTCGCAAATAAAGGGATTTGCATCTTCTGTTTTTAAAATTAATTGTGTATTTTTCCAAACTCTGTATATGTGAAACCAATCGTGAGAACCGTCGGCATCATGTAAAGTTTCTTTTACAAAAGAAATTGTTTTATTGATAAGTTCGGTTTTGTTCATCAGAAGTTTAGTCTTACTTAAAAATACTCAAATTTGCAATTTTTTGATTTCTGCGTTCTAAAAAAAGGAATTCAATTATCAGCAAAATGAATGCAACAATGATGAAATAAGGAAATAAATCGGCATAAGCTTGCACTTCGGTTTTACCGCCTTTCTCGCCGAGTGTATCAATTTGATGTTGAATTTTATTAATATCCGAAAAGAAATTTCCGGTATCGTAATAATTTCCGCTTCCGGCATTGGCAATTTGCGTTAAAAGGACTTCATTGAGTTTTGTGAGAATTACTTTTCCGGATTTATCTTTTTTATATTCACCGGTTTGAGTATCGGGTATCGGAACAGCTGATTTTTTGCCTATTCCTACGGTTGAAATAATAATACCGGCTTTATGGGCATTTTTTGCCGCATCAATGGCTTTTTGTTCGTGATTTTCACCATCGGTCAATATTAAAATTAATTTTTGGCTTTTTGTATCGCTTTTATCAAACATATTTGCTGCCAATTCAATGGCTTGACTTAAATTAGTTCCTTGCACGGGAATAATATCCGGTGTGATTGAGGATAATATCACATCGGAATTTGAAAAATTGGAAGTTAAGGGAATTTGTACAAAAGCGTCTCCTGCAAAAATGATTAATCCCATTCTGTCGTAAGGGTTTCTTCGATATAATTCGCTGATTATCTGTTTGGCACGATGCAAACGATCAGGTTTAACATCTTGGGCAAGCATACTGTTTGAAACATCTAAGGCAAAAATTATTTCACGGTTTTTGGTGGTTTGAACTTTCACTTTATTTCCCGATTGCGGACGAGCTGCTGCAAGTACCAAAAAAATCAGAGCCGTCCAAAGCAAGATGTTTTTAAAAAGAATTCTGTATTTTGAATAGTCGGGGATTAGTTTCCGAATCAAATTTTCATCGCCGAGGCGAGAAATATTTCTTTTTCTGATATAATTTGACAATCCGAATAAAAGTATGAATATCGGTATTAAAATCAGCAACCAAAAATATTCCGGGTTTTTAAATTGAAACATTTTTTTAGTTTAAAGTTTATATAGTTAAAAGTATAAAGTTCAAAGTGTTATAGAACAAATAAAGTAAAACCTTATAGCCCAAATTTGG